>SXHT01000036.1 GCA_005773095.1 Planctomycetaceae bacterium | reverse complement strand
GTTGGGCAACCACCCAACAGCAGGACACGCCTTTTGCGAATTCGCCGGGAAAATGAGCCAGTCCCCGGCCCGCGAACGGTTACCGACGCACAACGCCATTCCCTCGCTTATTCCTTCGTCTTTGAGGCGTCCAGCCAGTCCAGTTTGTTGATCGCACGTTGCACGATTGCCTGCGCAATGAGCGCGAACACGAACCCCAGCACAACCGCCTCGATCCAGATGTGAGGCGGCGAGACAGTCGGGAAGCGGAACATGTCGGTGTCGTAAACGATCGCCAGGTACCGGGCCAACCCATAGCCCAGCGGCAGGCCAACCAGCGTGCCAATTAAGTTGATGAGTACACTTTCGCGGAAGAACAAGCCACCGACCTGCCACTCGGTGTAGCCCAGCACACGCAAGGTGGCCACCTCGCGGCGTCGCTCCGCCAGGCTGATCAGCGAGGTGTTCAGCAGACTGCTGAGAAAGATCACCCCCGCGAAAATCGTAATCAGATTGATGAAAATGCGTTGCACTTCAACGATTTTCTGCAGGTTGGCAATCACTTCGTTGCGGGCTCCCACGGCGCGCAAGACCGGCAATCGCTTGAGCTGCTGATAAAGCGCCAGGCGACTTTCGCGGCGAGGATCGGCCATGACCTGCACGCCGCTGATTGCCAGTTCTTCGCCCAGCAGTCGGCTTAAGTAGTGGAGGTCTGCATACACCGTCAACCCGATGTAAGTGTCGACGATGCTTACCACCGGCATTTGTAAATCATCGCGGCGGCCCTTCACCGGCTGCACGGTCACAACGTCGCCCGGTTTGACATGAAGAATTCCGGCCATTGCGCGGCTCATCGCGAGGCCGTTCGGCGGAATCCGCACGGCATTGCCGTCCTGGTCGCGGGGAGTGGTCAAGCGAGCATTCGGCAACAAGCCGGTGATGCCGCCTCGTTTGCGATGCGAGCCGTGCACAAACGTGCAAGACATGTCGAGCAGCGGCTCGGCATGATCGACGCCCGGCAATCGCTGGACTTCAAGCAGCGCCGGCAGGCCGCGCTCGTCGGAAAAGTTCAAATCCAAATCACTACGGCTGATTTTTTGGAACTGAAAATCGATCATAAACGACAGTGCGTTCGCCAGAATAAAGCCCGTCACCAGCAGTGCCGAACCCATCGCCGCCGCGAACACGCCCACCGACGATCGCAAGCGGTGGCGGACGATGTTCCGCAACGTCAGCCGCCAGCCGAAACTCAGACGACGCCACAGCCAGGTCATCCGTTCGAGCAAGATCTTGCCCCCCCTGGCCGGCGGCTTGGGCCGCATCGCTTCCGCCGGTCTGAGCGACAGGGCAGCACGCGCTCCTTGCAGCGATCCCAGCAGCGCGCATCCGAGTGCAATCGACAAACCCAGGGTATAGACACCGGGATAGACGCGGTTGGAGAGGTCGGGAAACTCGTAGAACAATCGGTAAATCGAAGTCACCAGCTCCGACATTCCGTAGCCCAATGCCAATCCGACCAACCCGCCGGCCAGCGCCAAGGCGACGCCAAACCTGGTGTAATGCCAGAAGACCCGCCCATCGCTATAACCCATTGCTTTGAAGGTGCCAATCAAGGTGCGCTGCTGATCGATCAACCGAATCATCAGCACGTTGAGAACCAGCGCGGCGACGGCCAGGAAAATCGTCGGCATGATGTTGCTGAACACGCCCAGACCGCGGATCTCGTCGCTCAAGAAGCGGTTGGATGGCTGATTTGCCAGCGAAAACGCCGTAAACACGCCGAAGGGAGCCAGCCGCGTCTCGATCCGCCGCAGCACCTCGTCGGGCTTTGTGCGAATGTCCGGCGCCAGCCTGCCGACCAACTGGTTGCAGGCGCCGTCCATGTCGAAGATTTCTTCGGCAAATGATTGCTTGAGGTAGAACACGCCGAAGTGTTTGGGGTCGGGAGCGATCGTGCTCGGGTTGACCAGGTACACGTACTCGCAACTTATCGCCGTGCCCACGACCAAGAGTTCCTGCCGGCGGTTGTTCAGAATCAAATGAATCCAGTCGCCGGTCCGCACGTTGTTCTCGCGGGCAAAGGCATCGTTGACGATGACTTCGTTCTCGCGGCGGGCAGTGAAGTAGTCGCCGCGCTTGAGGACGATGTCGTTGAGAATTGCCGACCGTTGGTCCGGCAGGCTCAGCACGACCCCGTTGAGCAGCTCCGGCACCTCTTCCAGATCGACGGTGGCGAAAAAGTGTATCCGCGGCTGCAATTGAGTAACGCCGGGCAATTCTTCGATCAGATCCAACTCGGCCAGTGGAACCTTTTTGACGTCAACCCAAAAATCGGCCATCCGCCCCTCGGCGTAGTACTTCGACTTCGCCAGGTCGAGGTTGTAAAACGCCGATTTCATGTAGATGAAGCACATCACTCCGACCGCAATCACGCTGGTAATCGCCAGCAGCAGGCTGCCGCTCGAGCGAACCTCACGCAGCAATTTGCGATCGAGGACGGAAAGCATAGCTGGAGATTCCTGGAACGCGCAGTCGGGATGAGGAGAGTCCCTCAGAACCATAATAGCTTGCGGCACAGTTCGACCGGGCGAGCTGACGGCGGCGCCTGGGCGACTTCGCTTGCCGCGGTCGAGTCGGAATTTCGATACCCGCCGGGCGCGTCTTAGCCCGACGCGATTTTGCCCAGCGCCCAGGTCGCACGTTTGCGAACTTCGTCCGAGGGGTGCCCTGCCGCGGCGGTCTTGAGAGCTTCTACCGCCTGGACGGCGCCGGCTTCGAGTCGGCCTAGAAGTGTGGCCGCCCAATACGCGAGATCCCGGTTCTGGATGGCAAGCAGAGGCTCCAAAGCATCGACCGCCGCCTGCGGAGGAGGTCCGCAGCCTTCCAGTGCCGACTGGGCCAATTGACGCACCGTCTCGTCTTCGTCAGCGACTGCTTTCACAAGGTCGGCGGCGGCAGGCGCAGCGGCCTCCCCCAAGCTGTTGAGCGATTCGGCAGCCATCCGGCGTCGTGCCACGTCGCAGTCGAACAAATCCATTCCGAGTCTTTCCAGATCATGTGCCATCGTTCACTCCCGTTCGATGAGGGCCCCACAGTTTTGCGGTCGGGCAATCCACAAATCCGACCCCTCCACCTCCGGCAACCCTTGCAGCGATTGTACCAGTTTTTCGGCCCCGGTTTCATCGGCCGTCAATGCGAAAATCGTCGGCCCCCAGGATGACTGGCCAACGCCGGAAATGCCCAGCTCGCGTATTCGATCCACCAGACGATGCACGCGTTGGGTTGCAAACGGGCCATGCTGGAACCCCGCGAAGCATGCACCCGCCAGGCGACCGAATCGATACAGGTTCTCGGAGAATTCCAGGCAATCCCGCTCCACGACCGCAGGCAATAGCTTGTGGGAGACGATTTCTTGCAGCTTTTTGGTGATGGCGCACGGCACGGGCGGCAACTCGCGAAACGCCTGCCGCTCGTCGACACCGTGCCTGCCGCGCTCGACGCGCGGGATCGCCAACACGAATCTCCACGCTTCGGGCAGGGCAACTCTTGCGACCAAGGGAGACAGCAATTCGCCCTCCCGTTTCCCGGCATCGACCAGAAACCCGCCGTGAACGAAGCCATGCGTGCCAATCGCCGATCGTTCGCCTCGTCCCGCGAGTAACGCCAAGGCATCGGCATCAAGTGGCGGCCTCGCGAAAAGCGCATTCAGTCCGGCAGCCAGGCTTAGCCCCAGTTGTGTACCCACGCCCAGTCCCAGATGGTCGTGCGGTGATTGTAAGACCTCGAACCTAAGTGGCGGGAGTTCTTCCTGGATCAGGCGACTGCTGACACCGCGAACGAACCCTTGGACGCGATCGGCGATCGGCCCGACCACTTCCCAACGCTCCGCTGGCGAGATCCGCAGCCGCAGCCCCGGCTTGTCAATCATGGCGCCAATGCCACCAAACTGCCGCGTGTCGGGCTGGCCGAACGAGAACATGCCGAAATGCAAACGGCTGGGCGCGGTGACCAGGACTGTGCGCGGCGTCATGGCGTAGACCGTTCTGGGCTCAGCGTGCGGCGGACGAAGTCCTCGAGAAACTGAAAGGCCGCATGTTCTTGCTGGCCGCCGGTCTTTTCCACAAGCATGCGGAGCGCCTCGAATTGAGCAAATATCTGTTCGGCAGGCAACAGGTGCGTCCGCGTGGCGAGAATCGCCGCTTCCAGCACCGCGTTCTTTCCCCGATTGAAGCCGAGAAAGTCTCGGATTGTTCCCGAGTCGACGATCGCAGCCACGATCTCCGTTCGTTCATTTCGTTCGTCGAGCGAATGCACCCTAAAGGCATACCAGCGGCAGGCGTCAGCCAGGATCGCGCCACGCACGCTCGTGGCGGCGACGAGTCGCGGCACTGGATCGGGTTTGCCGACCGCGGTCTGGGCGAGTAACCGCACGTCATCCGTCACGTGAAAGACCCCTTCGCCATGCCGCTTGAGGTTCTGATATGTCGTCGATGTGCGGTAGGGCCTGAGCACCAGCGACTGCATGTCGGCATCCACCCGCGGACCCATCGGCGAGATGTTGACTTCCCCATCGGCGTTGAGCGTGGTGACGATGCCTTCGAGAATCATGGCGGTCGAGCTCTCGTCAAAACGTTACCGGCTGCGAAGGACGTGCCAGCTCATGAATCACGGGTTCGTCCCGTTCGCTGCCGATCGTGGGCAGCAACTGTGGCACATCCCTTGTGGCAAGTCGCAGGAAATTGGCTAACAGGGCGTACCCCACGTCGGTCAGAATTGATTCCGGATGAAACTGCACTCCCACCGTCGGAAAATGGCGATGCGCGAGCCCCATCATCGTACCGTCGCTCGTCCAGGCGGTCGTCTGCAATGCAGGGGGAAGCGAATTAGCTTCGAGCATCAACGCATGGTATCGACACGCCGTCAACGGACTGGGCAAGCCGGCGAAAACGCTCTGTTGCCGATGGAATACCTCAGACACCCGGCCGTGCATGGGTTCTAACGCTCGGACCACCTGACCCCCAAACGCGGCGCCAATCGCTTGATGACCAAGACACACACCCAAGATTGGGATGCGATGGTGCAAGGTTTGGACAACCTCGACGGAGCAACCGGCTTCCTTGGGCGTGCACGGTCCGGGCGAGATTACGATCGCCTGGGGGCTTAGCCTATCGATCTGGGCGGCGTCCGTTGCGTCATTGCGGACGACGTGCGTTTCCTGCCCCAAACGCTCGAAATATCGAGCCAGGTTGAACACGAAGCTGTCGTAGTTGTCGATGAGCAGGATCATTTGCGAGGTTTCTGGGGAGGGTGCGGCGCCCGCGGCGCCGAAGGGTGCGCGGTTCCGGCTCATCAGGCGCTTTGCCCCCCCAATGCATCTGGCATTCTACCGTAGTGCGCGCAGCATGCCTTCGGCCTTCTGCCAGGTTTCTTCATACTCGCGCTCGGGGACGGATTGGCTCACGATACCACCGCCGACCGGCGCCTGCCACCAGCCGCGGCCCGCGGTGATGGTGCGGATGAGAATGCTCGTATCCATCGAACCGTCGAAGCCGATGTAGCCCAGCGAGCCGCAGTAGGCGCCCCGCGCGGTTGGCTCCAGCTCAGCGATGATCTCCCTCGCCCGGACTTTAGGCGCGCCGGTGATTGATCCTCCGGGAAACGCGTCGCGCAGCAAATCGAGCGCGTCTCGACCCGGCCGCAATCGTCCCTGCACGGCCGATACCAGGTGTTGCACGAATTCGTAGAGTTCCAGCTTGCAGAGCTGGGTCACTCGAACGCTGTCCGGCGCACACGCGCGCGCAAAATCGTTTCGCAAGAGATCGACGATCATCACATTCTCGGCGCGGTCTTTTTCACTGGCAAGCAGTTCATCGCCGGCGAACAGATCAGCTTCCGGCCGAAACGTACGGCCGCGTGTGCCTTTGATCGGCCGGGCTTCGGCGGCGCCGTCCACAACCCGCAAAAACCGCTCCGGTGATGCGCTGCAAATCTGAAACTCACCCAAATCACAGTAACCGGCAAACGTGGCCGGGTTCCGCTCGCGCAATCGCAAATACAGCGACACAGCCCCGTCGTGCGCGGGGTACAACAACCGTTGCGCCAAGTTGACCTGAAAAATGTCGCCTGCTCGCACGTATTCGATTGCCCGCTCAACCGTCGCCAGGTAGCCGCGACGATCGAAGTTGCTCGTCAGTTCGGGGATCCGTGCAACCGGAAACTGCGTGGCAAGCTGTTCGGCTGAAACAGGTCGATCGCTTGCCGCGATTGCCTTGGGCTGCCGGCCACGCGGTTCGTTCAGCCACTGGGAAAATTGTTTCAGTCGCTCTCGGGCTCTTTTCAATCGGGCCCGGGGATCGGTTTCGGGAAAACCTTGCGAGATAATCCAGGCCTCACCGGCGAGATGGTCGATTGCCAAGACCACGTCATAAAGCCCGATGGCCATCGCGGGCACCTCGAACTCGTCGAACCTGGGACGCGGCAGGCGTTCCAATGAGCGGCCCAGATCGTAGCTGAATAGCCCTGCCGCACCGCACTGAAACGGCGGTAAACTCGCTCGTCGAGGTGTTAGAAAGGGAGCCAGGCGGGCCGTCAACGCCTGAATCCCGTCGCTTCCATCCGCCGGTAATTCCAAGGTATCGAACGGATCGGCGGCCAGAAATGAGTATCGGCCAAGCGTCGGATGCCGCCGGGCGCTGTCGAAGAAAACACAGTGCGGAAGCCGCGCCAGCCGGACAAACGCCTCTTCGACATCCGGCAGCGGACGCACGGAGGTCACGATCGGCAACGTCGGATGGTGACTCATTCGGGCGGCTCTCCCGTCAAACGGCCTGCCCGATGCGTTTCTTCCGGGCGGGTCAAAAAGCCCCACTCCAGCGCTTCGTCTTGCCGATAGTCCTTGCCCAGCGTCAATGCCGTTACGGCCTTTGCCAGTTCGTAGCCCAGGTAAAAGGCATGTCGGGCGTCGATTGGCCTGGCGGCGGCGCTGTGCATCTTTTCGAAGAGCACGAAGGGATCCCTGTCGTGTAAATGCCTGCCGGCCGCCAAGGCATGCAGCTCGCCATTTTCAGCAAAGAGCCGGTAGTTGTGATCGCGAATCTGTTCGGCAAGCTGCTCGAGCGCCGCAATGCCGTACGTCGCCGGCCGTTGGTCCCGCAGCATCACCAACCGCGGCTCGACGTGCTTGGGCAAGGTACGACGATGAACGGCGTGGAACACCAGCCGCCGGGCGAGATCGCACTCCTTGACACTCGTTTGCGCCCAAGGGATCACCTGCGTGGTCAGCACGCTGCGAATTCCCAACTCCTGGCAAAAACCGAGCAGCAGCACATGCATCGCGGCGCTGTCGGCGTCGGTCAACTCGGTAAGGTTGCCGGTGCCCATCATCATTTCCGCGTCCGGATATCCTGCCCGCAGAGACAAGTACCGGCCGAGACTCTTGGCGAAGCCAAAGCCGATGGGCTCAAGCACGGCGTCGATCCGTAGTGGCACGTTCCGCGCCGCAAGAAACGCGATCGTATCGTCCAGGCCCTCGAGGGTGGACGGCATATCCGGCACGGCGACCACCTCGCAGCCCCAATCGGGCGCCGCGGCGCGGTTGGTCGAATTGACCGACAGCACCAGCGATGCCCCCGCCTTCGTCGCGGCGGAAATCTCATGAACGTTCATGCTGTCGATGGATACCCGGTGGCCTTGATCGACCAGGGTCCTCACGGTCTCGCCGGTGCCCGTCCAGGCCTCGCCAGGATCGCAACCGATGTCGATGACGTCGGCGCCGTCGCTGCGCATCTGAGCGGCCGTTTCGAGTATCTCGCTCAAAGCCAGTCGCGGCGCGTGATTGATTTCGGCCAGGATCTGGATCTCGTAGGCGCCGTAGTCGGCCCCGCGCAGCGGCGGCTCTCCAAGCCGCGATGGGAAGTCTCCAGGAGACTCGTCGACAGAACGAAAAAAATCGGGTAGTCGTCGCAAATCGTGGGGACCTCGTTGGACGGGAACGTGCGCTACCGCTTCAATCGGCGCCAGTTCGCCATGACAATAACCGGGCAGCAGCACCCGCGTTGTGCCGGGGGGCGTCTGCAGGCGTTTGGCGATCCACTCGGTTGTCATCAGTGCGGCGACGGTGATGTTGAGCACGCCGACGGTGTAATCGAATCCGGCCTGCGGCCCAAGCCTGGCCAACAACTCGCGCAGCGAAAACTCCGCCAGTCTGCCGGTCACAAAATGAATCTGCTCGCGCGGCATTCTAGTTTGATTCGAAAGAAAGATCCTTCCAGCGACGCGATTGGTGAATCTCTGGCTTGCCGTCACCCCCCCGCAAATAGAGCGCGGCCACATGCGGCTGACGATCGACGAACTCCAAGCCCGCCTTCGGGCCCAGCACGCAGACCGCGGTGGCGAGGCTGTCCGCGGTAGTGCAATCGGGGGCAACAACCGTCACCGAACAGGGGCCCTGCAAACCGTAGCCGGTTTTCGGATCGACGATGTGCGAGTAACGATTGCCGCCAATCTCGACAAATTGAAACGCATCGCCCGAAGTGCTGACGGCGGCATTTTCAAGGAGCAAATAGCTGTTCGAAAGCGCGTCGCGCCCGAGAGGGACCAGACCGATCCTCCAGCCAGGGGTGTTTGGCGGCGGATCGCTCGCGCCGATGTCGCCGCTGGCGTCGATCATCGCCGAGGTGATGCCAAGTTGCGCGAGAATGCTAAGACCTTCGTCAACGGCATAGCCGATCGCGATGCCCCCCAGATCGAGCTGCATTTTCGGCCGTGTAAGTTGCACGCCGCGACCGGTCGCTGAAAGTTTCATGAATTGGCGTCCAACGGCCGCCTGGGCCTCTCGAATGCGATTCTCCGACGGCAATTCACCGCTTCGCCTGGCCCTTCGCCAGAGTCGTACCATGGGGCCGACGGTCACGTCAAAGGCCCCGCCGGTTTCGTCGGCAAGTTTCCGCGAGTCGTTCAACACCTGCCACAACGGTTCGCTCACGGGAATTGCCGCGGTGTGGGGAGCCGAGCGACTAAGCCGGCTAAGTTCACTCTCGGGGTCGTAGTCGCTCATCAATTTGTTGAGTTCGGCGAACCGTGCGTACACTGCTTTGGCGGCACGGTTTGCAGCCTCGGCGCCGGCGGTGTACAATGCGATCTTGATGGGTACCCCCATGTGTACTTCGCTGAACTCGAAGCGCGCGGGCGTTCCTCCTGCCGGGGCTGTTGTCGCAATGCCCCAAACGCACACACCCAGCAGAATTGTTCGCCGCAAAGGCGACTTCACCTTCATAATCCGTGGCTGGCGGTTGGCGATCATCGTGGTCGTCCGAGATTATACCCTGTCCGTTTTCAGGAGCGTCCATGTCTAGCCTAGTTCGTCGGCTTGCCGCTTGGCAATCATTTGCGCTCGAAGTAGTAGGCACGCTCCGCGTGCCGTTACGGAATTGGCAAGAATTCCGCAATTTGCACTACAGCGGCGGCACTCGGAGCGTGCCTGCTACCATGGCTGCCTTTTTAGGGCTCTTCGCTTCAACCGTCGGCGTGGCGGAAACCTCGCCGCCGGTGGCCAATCCGGCCGCCGATGCCAAACTGGAATCCGAGATGATGGCGTACACCGAAACGATCACACCCAATGACGTGAAGTTTGAAATGCTCCCCATCCAGGGCGGAAAATTTCTGATGGGAAGTCCCGACGGCGAGCCCAAACGTGGCACCGATGAAGGCCCGCAGCATGAGGTGGAGATCGCGCCCTTTTGGATGGGCAAGCATGAAGTCAGTTGGGACGAGTATGAGGTTTTCATGCTCAAGACCGATTATCAGCGCCGCCAGGTCGCGTCGCTTGCCCCAACCCCCCAAGACAAAGTTGCCGATGCCTTGGCCCGACCGACGGCGCCCTACACCGACATGACCTTCGGCATGGGCAAGTACGGCTATCCCGCGATCAGCATGACGCATCATGCGGCGAGGCTCTATTGCCATTGGCTCAGCGCCAAATTGGGCCGTTACTATCGCTTACCAACGGAAGCCGAGTGGGAATACGCCTGCCGCGCTGGCAGCACCACGGCCTACTCGTTTGGCGACGACCCGGCGCAGCTGGGGGAGTACGCCTGGTACTTCGATAATTCCGAGGACAAGTATCAAAAAATCGGCCAAAAGAAGCCCAATCCGTGGGGCTTATGCGACATGCACGGCAACGTGACCGAGTGGTGCCTGGACCAGTACCATCCCGACTTCTACCAGCAGCTGGCGGGCAAGGTGACCAGGGGGCCGCTCGATCTGCCCAAGCAGACCTATCCGAGCGTTGTCCGTGGTGGGTCTTGGGATGATGATCCAGAAAAGCTTCGCAGTGCCGCCCGGCGCGGCTCCAGCATCGACTGGAAAATGCAAGACCCTCAGCGACCGCAAAGCGTCTGGTACCATACCGATGCTCAGTTCAGCGGCTTTCGCATTGTGCGTCCGCTCGTCGAACCAACCGAGGAAGAAGTGAGCACCATCTGGAATACCGGCTTGGAAGTATCGGGCAAAGGCGGCAAGGTTACACATCCCGGAATTAATTGACATGTCCTTCGCTCGGCCGTAGACTGCGCCCACGCAAAAAAATCCAACAATCCGTCTTCATGCGGAGCGCCTCGTCATGTGGGAATCCAAGCTGATCGTGCCCTCGAGGCGCAAGTTCTTAAAGACCTCAACCGTGCTCGCGGCCGGTGCGGCAGTCTCGGGCTCTCTGGGAATTGCTCGCAGCGCACATGCTGCCGGCGACGATGAAATCAAGATCGCGCTGATTGGTTGCGGCGGCCGCGGCACGGGTGCTGCCGAGCAAGCGCTTGCGACGCAAGGCAAAGTAAAGATCATTGCCCTGGCGGATGCGTTTCGCGATCGTCTCGACGGGGCCTACAACCACCTTTCCAATGTCAAGAAAGACCGCGTCGATGTGCCCGAGGAACGCAAGTTCGTGGGCTTGGACGCTTATCAAAAAGCCATCGACAGCGGCGTGGACCTGGTGCTGCTCGCCACGCCGCCGGGCTTTCGCCCCATGCACTTTGAAGCCGCGGTGAAAGCTGGCAAGCACGTGTTCATGGAGAAGCCCGTTGCCACCGATCCGGCCGGCGTGCGGATCGTGCTGGCTGCCGCCCAGGAGTCGAGAAAGAAGGGCCTCGCGGTGGGTGTTGGCTTGCAACGTCGCCACCAAAAGGAATATCAGGAAACGATCAAGCGCATTCAGGATGGCGCGATCGGCGACATCGTGGCCGCCCGCGTTTACTGGAATGGCCAGACACCGTGGGTCAACCCGCGCAAGCCGGGCCAGACCGAAATGGAGTACCAGTTGCGCAACTGGTATTACTTTGTCTGGATCTGCGGCGATCACATCGTCGAGCAACATATCCACAACCTCGACGTGATTAACTGGGTGAAAGGCAAGTACCCGGTCAAGGCCAGTGGCATGGGTGGTTGCCAGGTCCGCAAGGGCAAGGACTATGGCGAAACGTTCGATCACCATTGCGTGGAGTTCGAATACGACGACGGAACCCGCATGTTCAGCCAATGCCGTCATATTCCCGGCTGTTGGAGTAGCGTTTCGGAACATGTCCACGGCACCAGGGGGCGCAGCAATTGCGCAAATTTCATCCAGGGTGAGAGCGAATTCCGCTACCGTGGCGAAAACCCCAACCCGTATCAGCTGGAGCACGATGATCTTTTCGCCAGCATCCGTAGTGGTAGTCCGATCAACGAGGCCGAAAACGGCGCCTACAGCACCATGACCGCGATTTTGGGCCGGATGTGCACCTACTCGGGCCAGGAACTTTCTTGGGAGCAGTGCCTCGCCAGCACGATCACGTACATGCCCGAAACGTTTGCTTGGGACGCCCCGATGCCCTCAATGCCGGACGACCAGGGAATGTATAAGATTCCTCTGCCGGGCATCACCAAGGTGGTGTGACATTTCCAGGGACATTTTCCCGGGAACCACGTTGGACGACCACCCAGCAGGACGACACACCTCTCTTGAATTCGCCGGGAAAATGAGCGA
This sequence comes from Planctomycetaceae bacterium, assembly GCA_005773095.1. Taxonomy (GTDB): domain Bacteria; phylum Planctomycetota; class Planctomycetia; order Pirellulales; family PALSA-1355; genus SXHT01. Next base: position 7,568 of record SXHT01000036.1, on the reverse strand, counting down.
GTCCTTGCCCCGTGAACGGTTACGGCGATTGAATATTCCAGACGGATTGGAAGCCCGTCCTACCCATGCAATCCCAACGCGACCACTGTCAGCATCGCCTGGCCTACGACCAGCAAGGCGGACAAAGTCAGCGAGATTACGACAATTTGTTGGCGAGTCGTCATGGCAGGCACCGTTCTTTAGACCTCAAAGTTCTCCCCTGTTCCTAAGCGCGGAGTGACCCGCTTTGTTACGGCAATTTCGATTTTCCAAGAGCACTTTCCTCGCGCTGACGCTTGCGATTGCGGTGACGGTGGTCGCGGAGGAACCGGCCCGGCAGGCTGGACGATTCACCTTTGATCTGGTCGACGAAAACCGTGTCCCGGCGCCGTTTCGTCTGGAGGCGCGCCCCGACGTCGCATTCGAGCTAAAGCCGCTTGCCTCGGCCGCCACGGCGTTCGCGATTTCCGAGGTCACGTTTCCGTCGCCCGTGGTCACGCCACACCAAGCCAACAACACGGTCCACTGTGAGTACTTCTGCCCGGCCGGCGAAGGCAGACGGCCGGGTGTCATCGTGTTGCACATTCTGGGCGGCGACTTTCCTCTGGCGAGATTGTTCTGCCGCGGATTGGCCACACGCGGCTGCTCGGCGCTGTTTGTGAAAATGCCGTACTACGGTCCGCGGCGCGAACCTGGCGTTCCGACGCGCATGGTCTCGCCCGATGCGCACGAGACGGTCCGCGGAATGACGCAAGCCGTCAAAGACGTGCGTTATGCCGCCGCCTGGCTGGCCAGCCGTCCGGAGGTTGATCGCGAGCAGCTGGGCATCATGGGCATCAGCCTGGGGGGCATTACCAGCGCGCTGGCTTTCACCGCCGAGCCAAGACTGCAGCGAGCCTGTTTATTGTTGGCTGGGGGGGACGTGGGCAAGGTCGCGTGGGAAGCCCAGGAACTTTCTGAGCTTCGCGAGCGTTGGGAAGCGGATGGCGGCACGAAAGATTCGTTGATGGAGCTGATGCGCACGGTCGATCCGGCCGCCTACGGCGACAACGTGAAAAACCGCAAGATTCTTATGCTCAACGCCAGTCACGATGAGGTCATTCCGCCGGTCTGCACCGAAGCACTCTGGCAGGCGTTTGGCAAACCACCGATCGTCTGGTGGGACGCAGGGCACTACACGGCTGCGCGGTTCATTTTCGAGGGACTGGATAAGGCAACGAAGTTCTTCGCACCCGAAGTTGACAGGGCGGAATGAAGCTTGCAATTCTAGGCGCCGACGCAACCACGCTGGCTTTGACAATGGCCGCGATCGAGCGCGCCGACTTGACGATCGCCTGTCACTGCGAACTCGATCAAACCCGCGACCCGCAGGCGGCTGAATTGCTGCTCAGGGCGGTCCCCTCCGCTCAACGACTCGCATGCTGGGAAGACTTGCTCGATTCTCAGTTGGTCGATGGCATCCTCGTCGCCAGAGCCACGGACGAAGAACGTCGATCCGACCAGTTGCGCAAGTTCGCGCAATCAGGCATGCCCGTGCTGCTCGCGCATCCCGTGGTCGATTCGATGCTGCTGTATTACGAGATCGACATGATCCGGCGCGACACGCAGGCGATTGTCGTGCCGGCGCTCGTGGACCGATTTCATCCGGCAATCGGCCGGTTGGCGGAAATCGTCGAGGCCGGCGACCGTTCGCCGGTTGGCAAGATCGAGTTCGTGGCGATCGAACGGCAGCTCGCCGATCGCAGCCGAGAGATTGTCAGGACCCAATTCGCCCGCGACGTTGATTTGCTTCGCTTTTTGTGCGGTGAGCTGAACCAAATCGGTGCGATGGGCACTTCGGGGGAAGAGTCGGCCTACGGAAATCTCAGCGTGCAGATCACGGGTCCGCGCGGTCTGTTTGCACGTTGGGCGGTGAGTCCGGTGGAAGACAGTTCCTCGGGTTCCGGCAAACTTGTGATGACCGGCTCCACGGGCAAGGCCACGCTGGTCATGCCGGGCGACGGACACGGCTGGTCGTTGTCAACGAGCGGCAGGCCCTCCGCAGAGAAGTTCAGCGATTGGAATGCCGCGGCCACGGCACTTTCTAAATTCACCCAAGCAAGGGGGGGGGACTCAACGGCGCCTGAGCTGCTCGATGCTGCGCGGGCCGTCGAACTGACGGAAACCATCGGCCGAAGTCTTGCTCGCCGCCGAACGATCGATCTCCACTTTGAAGATCACAGCGAAGAAAACACCTTCAAAGGCAAGATGGCCGTTGGCGGCTGCTTGCTGCTGATGTTGGGCTTGGGAGTGCTGTTATTCGCCGCCATCTTCGAGAAAGCGCAGATCCCGGGCATCTGGCTTTGGCCCTGGCTGCTAGCAGGCGTGTTTGGTGTGTTTTTGCTGCTGCAGCTGCTCTCGCTGGCGTTTAAGAGGTAGCTGCCGCACTTGCCCTTGCCCGCTTGGTGGTCTGCAGGTATTTACTTGCCCGTAACCGTTCACGGGCAACGACAGGGGGACAGTCGCGTTTTCCCGGGAACCACGTTGGACAACCACCCAACAGGACGCCGCACCTTGCGCGAATTCGCTGGGAGAATGAGCCAGTCCCCGGCCCGCGGATACTTGCCCCACATGATCGCTAAATCTTGCCATGCGGCGCGCTTCCACTGCCTGCTAGCGGCGCTGCTCGTGGGCTGCAAGTCGTATGCACCGGTGGCGCTACGGCTGCCCGAGTGGTCGCCCGACATGGCTCGAGTAACCACGGCCGAGTTCAATGGCAATCTGGTCACGCTGCACAATGTGCGACACTGCAACTATCGCACGGCGCAGGATTACGACGTTACCTGGTACGACAAGGTCGTGGACCTGGACAAGATCCGCACGCTCGATTATGTCATGGTGCCGTTCGGAGAATTACCGGGAATCGCCCACACGCAGCTTAGCTACGGATTTGAAGGAGACGACTATATCGGCGTCTCGGTGGAAATTCGGCGCAAGGTGGGAGAGTCTTACGATTTTCTCAAAGGGCTGACGAGCTACTTTCCGCTGCACTACGTAATCGCGGATGAGAATGATCTCATTGGTCGCCGCGCGATCTACGATTTGAACGACGTCTATGTGTATCGGGCGAATGCCACAGCGGAGCAAGCCCGCGCGATGTTTGTCGACATGCTGGAAAGGGCGAACAAGCTGGCGCTTTTTCCGGAGAATTACAACACCCTCACCAATAACTGCACGACGAACGTGGTCCGCCACGTCAACCAGGTGGCCCGGCGAGTTAAAGTTCCATTCAGTTTGAAGGTACTCTTTCCCGGCTATTCCGATCGGCTGGCCTACGAACTGGGCCTGATCGCGAGTGACAAGCCATTCGAAGAAGCAAAGCAGGCGGCTCGCGTCAATGACGCGGCCTTCATCTATCGTAACGACCCGAACTTCTCGCGTATGATTCGGCGATAGTTGGCGCCGAGCTGTTCGCGACTCAAGAGCGTTGGAACCTCGGCGACGCGGCGGATTGGAACCACGAAGGATACGAAAACTGAAAGATCGCATCAAACGTGTCGTTCTCTGATCACTTCGTGCCTTCGTGTCCTTCGTGGTCAGATGATTGGCCACGACTTCACGGTCGGTCGTGGGGGTGGGCAACGACCGTGGCGAACAAGGCGAACCGGAGCGGGCGAGCCGGGGGTTTTCAAATCGTAAAGTCACTCGCGCCCCCCGGTGACCTTGGTCGTCAGGCGGTGTCGGGGGTGTCAGGCGTCGGCAACCACCGGCCCCGGGCGGAACTCCAGGAATTACCGCACGATCCCGCCATTGACCGGCAAAAGGTGCCCCGTGATAAACGACGCCGCCGGAGATGCCAGAAATCGCACCGCCTGGGCGACGTCTTCCGGGCTGCCCCACCGTTCCAGCAGCGACTCTCGCCTGGCCCGCTCTTGCCAGTGCTGCGATGCTTGTTTGCCCCACGAGGTTTTGATCCAACCCGGCGCCACGCAATTCACGCGCACCTGGGGCGCAAGCGACCTGGCTAAGCTCCGGGTGAACGCCATCACCGCGCCCTTGGTGGCCGCAAACAGCTCGCCGCTGTCGCCGGCCATCCCATGCTCCGCCTGGTCCCAGCCGATATTGATGATGACTCCGCGACCGCGAGATTGCATCTGAACGCCAATCAGCCGCGAGAGCCGCACTGTGGCAACGACGTCGATTTGCCAAAGCTGTTCGAGCTTTCGCTCGAACGGCCATTTTGCGGCCTCGCCCGTGAGCACGTCGGCGCCCGCATTGTTGACCCAAATGTCGATGCCGGCGGCGTCCCACTCCCAAGCGTTACGGACCAGCGACGTATGTTGAATGTTGTCTGACAAATCGCATTGATAGGTTTCGCACGCTACGAGGTGTTGCTGCCGAATTTTTGCCGCGACCGCTTCGATGCCCTCGGAGTTCTGTCGCCACTGAAGAAAACAAGGTGCGCCGGCGCTTGCCAGTTCGAGGGCAATCGCCGCGCCGATTCCGCTGGAAGCGCCGGTCACGACGGCGCGCAGGCCAGAGAGTTCGAAGGCCGAGTTCATGCGATGGGTAACTGCCGCCTTTCCAGGGCTCGGTACCGGGGCAATGCCCCAATGCCGGAGGTTGGACCTCTCCAGGGGCCTGCCTCCAGGGTCTGCACCCCTGGCCATTCACCGCCGCCCTTCCAGGGCGGAAGAATCGCCCCGGAGGGGCGAAAGTCAATAGCGAAGGGTGAAACCCCTGGTACCCGTCGTTGTTGTCTCGCCAAGCCCTGAAAGGGAGGCAGTGCCTTGGACGATCTTTGAATTGAGATCCTAGTCGTTTGTAACTCGCACGCACCGCGAGAACAAGCCGATAACAGTTTATGCGCCAATTCGGTTTTAGAGCCGATTACCATTCAATCGTACCCAACCCTACCGGCAAATCCGGGAGATCACCCCATGCCGAACGGCTGGCAAACTCGGCTCAACACAACCGTTCTCGCCTATCGCGGCTACAACGTCACCAACTTGGGCCGTAGTGCCCAGTTGCTGGCTCATCCGACCTACGGCCCCACGGTCGAGCGCTGGTTGCAAGAAGCAAGCGCGGTCTGTGCCGCTGAATCCGGTCGGACCGTCGATCTCGCCGGCCGGATTCGCCGCGGCGAAGAGACGACCTTGTCCACGTACGACGAAGCCATTGCCTTGATTGTGGCAATGTCGCTGGCTCAACTCGAGCTGGCCGAACAGTTCCATGGAATCAAATTCCGATCGACTCGGATGGCGTTTGGCTACAGTCTTGGCGAATTGACCGCCATCATCGCCGCCGGAGTGTTCCAGATGAAACATGCCCTTCGCATACCGCTGGCGATGGCCGCCGACTGCGTGGCACTTGCCGATGGCGTCGCGATGGGGGTCCTATTCTCGCGCGGGCCGGTACTGGATTTTGACAAGGTTACTCGGTTGTGCTTGGAAATCAACGCCGAAGGAGCGGGCGTGATCGGCGTCAGCGCGCATCTTGCCCCCAACACCATGCTGCTGCTCGGTCAAGGTACGACGATCGATCGGTTCTCCGCGAGGATGCACGATCTGTTTCCCGATCGCGTTTATCTGCGCAAGAACGACGGGCACTGGCCGCCGGTCCACACGCCCATCGTTTGGGAGCGGGCCATCCCCAATCGGGTCGCTCGCTTGCTGCACACGCTGCCCGGCGGAATGACCCGACCCATTCCGCCGGTGTTCTCGCTGGTGACGGGCAAGGCCAACTACAGCGACCTTAACTCGCGCGAGCTGCTGATGCGTTGGGTTGATCATCCGCAGCGACTTTGGGATGCGGTTTATGAAACGCTCGCTTGCGGGGCCGAAACCGTGGTGCACGTCGGCCCAGCGCCGAATGTGATTCCGGCGACGTTCCGGCGACTGCACGACAACGTGGAAGTGCAATTGGCCGGCAACTCCTTCAACAGTCTCACCTTGCGTGCCATCTCAACGATGGTCCGTCGGCCCTGGCTGCAAGCGATTTTGCCATCGCGATCCGCCCTGCTGCGGGCGACCATGCTCGAGCACATCATTCTGGAAGACTGGCTGCTCGAAACAGCGCCCAAGTGAAACCGCAAACTGCAAGCCCATCCCGAAGCGTCGGAATGGACTCTTTTTATCGCGGAAAGGCAGTGCCTACTTTTCGTCGGTGGCCAACTCGTAGCTCGCCGCTTCCTCGGCATTGCGGACAAGCAGCAACTTGCCCGTTAGCGCCAGGTTGTTCCAAGTCTTGCCTTCGAGCGCTTGAATCTGGCCCAGCTCTTCCCACGATTCCGCGCTGGCCTTGCCTATGGCCAACTCGCCCGCTTCGCCAAGCACCAGCAGCACATCGCCCACGAGCAATAGTTGTCCATGTCCGTACCGTCCGCCGCGCCAGCGTCGCTTGCCCGTCTTTGCGTCGACACATTCGAGCACACCCTCCGACAGGCCAAACGCGTTGCCTCGATCGTTGATCACGACGTTTGTGAACTTGGTCTTCAGCACGCGGCTGTTCATCCAGACGGGCTCTTCGTCGACGTTCCACGTGCCGTATTGGTTGCGAATGCGAAATAGGGCGGCGCCCGTGCTGTAGCCCTTGCTAATAAAAACCATGTCGTCGGCCACGATATGGGCCTGACTGTTATTCGCAGCTGCGTTGCTGATGCCCAGCCAGGGAAACTCCCATAACTGCCGGCCCGTGGCAATCTCATGTCCGGCAACGCTCGACTCATTCACGATTACAATCTGCCGCACACCGCCCAGCGTGGCGACTTGTGGCGAACAATAGCCAACTTGCGATTTGCCACCCTGCCAGAGCACGTCCCCCGTCACTGGATGAAAGGCGATGAGTGAAACGCATTCGCCGGGAGTTGGTCCGCCTGCCGGGACGACAATCTTTTCGTCCACTACCAGCGGCGAAGCGGCCCGTCCCCAAGCGATGTTTGCCCCCTCCACTTCCGGGTCAATTCCGCGATCTTTCAGCAAATCGCGAGACCAAATGGGATTACCAGTCGCGCCGTCGAGACATCGCAGAATACCCGTCGCGCCCAACGCGTAAACGCAGCCGTTGTGAATGCTGGGAGTACCGCGCGGACCAATGCCGCCGAGGCCTGTTTCATGGCGGGCGGCGATCGCATGCGACCAGGCCGGTTCGCCTGTCTTGATGTTGTAGCAGGTGACCAGTTCGTCTGTATCCCGCTGTTCCATCGTGACCGCGTGGTCCCCCACCACGGCAAAGGCGGACCAGCCGGCGCCGATCGGTCGTCGCCATAGCAGCTTTGGAGGATGTTTGGCCCAATCGGTTTCCAGCGAACTGCCCGTCGCGACTCTTCCGTCGGCCGACGGCCCGAGAAATCGTGGAAAGTCGTTCGGCGTGGTGGTCGTAAGGTCGACGCCGGCCGAAGAGGGCTTGGATGGCAGCTTTTCGAGCAATTGATCGGGCCGTTTGGCGAATCGCGGTCGTATCCGCGGAACCATATTGCCTGTGGGTTCCTCCAGCCGGAAGAACACGAAAAACAAGGCAATTGCCACACCAATCACTGCGAGCGTTCGCCAATGGGCTTTCGAGGAAGCAAACACGAGTCGCCAAACAAGCAACGCGACAACGGCGATCGC
>SXHT01000302.1 GCA_005773095.1 Planctomycetaceae bacterium | reverse complement strand
GCAAGGGGACAAATGATCGCACCGCTGCGAGAACCCGAGACGGACGTCGACGCCAACTCGCGACTATTGGCCCGAGCGCGACGCGCCGTGGCGTCGGCACTGTTGCGCGACGAGAGAGACAGCACACTTCAACCACAGGTCATAGCGTGGCAAGCCTGGTTGTTTTGCGGCTGGATCGTTGCGATGGTGGGTTTTTCCGCAGGTATGTTGTTCGGATGGTGGACACTCACAGCGTACTGATTCCCGATGCTCGCAACGCTTTACTCCCTGGGAACACTCGCCACGATCGCACTCGCGGCCTTCGGAATTGGTCGCCCGATAGTGCGCTGGCTCAAAATCGGCGACGAGGGCCTGCTGGACGCCATGGTGTGGAGCTTTGGCCTTGGTCTTGTGGTGACGGGCTGGGTATTGTCAGTGACGGTGCTGACTGGCCTGATGACGCCGGTTCTCGTTGGCCTGCTGACCATCGTCGGCTCATTTTGGGGCCTGGGTGAATTAGCCTGCGCCTATCTGGTGATTCGCAATCCATTGCACGTCGACGTTGCGGTGCTCGACGATCTGATGGGTCGCATGCAGCCGAAGCCTCCGAGTTTGTGGTTTCGAAGCGCCGTTGCTCTGGGATTCACGGTGGCACTGCTGGCGACGCTTGTCATGGCAATGGCCCCGACCACGTCGCCAGCGGCGCTTTCGCGATCATTGGAATTGCCCAAGACCATCGCACTTGGTTGCCCGATCCAAGAAGAAACACTTACCACGCCTCAGTTCGGCGGAATGTTCTATGCCTGGGCGCTCTTGATCGATGGCCCTGTGGCAGCGACGCTGCTGGCGTGGTTTTTCGGGGTGCTGCTGGCTGCCGCCACAACGTTGCTGGCGCGAGGCGTCGTTGGCCGTGCTTGGAGTTGGATTGCCGGGGCCTTGGTGCTGTTGTCTCCGGGAGTTGTCCATCTCATGTCGGCACCGCTGGATGACTTGCCGATGGCGGCTTTCGCCACTCTATCGCTGACGGCATGGTGGCGGGGCGCGGTCGAGATCTTGTCGCCCCGATGGTTTATCCTGGCGGGGGTCTTCCTTGGGGCTGCCCTCGCCACCAAAGCGGTCGCCGTCGTATTGCTGGTTGCCGTGGCCATCACCTGGAGCATGGAAGCGGCGCGGCGCAACGAGCATCGTTACGAGGTGGCGATCGGCGCGGCGGCGAGCGTGCTCACGGCGCTTGTGATCGCCTGCCCTTGGTGGACATGGGTCATCGCGCGCGGCGGGCTGCTGGCGACGGCCGATCGCGGCCCCTCCTGGCTGTTTCAACTAGGCCCCTGGTTTCTTGCCGTCGTGCCAGGACTTGTCCTCGCGCGCCGGTTGCGCGGGCTGCACCTGCTGGTGTCGGTGGTGGTGTGTTATCTGATTGCCGGCGGACTGCTTGTGCCTCAGTCGCGAGTTTTTGCTCCGCTGGTGCCCTTGCTGGCAACCATGAGCGTCTGGGTCTGCATGGAACTCTGCAGGCTGCCCATGCCCGCCCGACGAGTGGCAATTCCTGCTCTTGTCGCGAGTGCCGGGCTGCTGAATCTGGTCCACCTTGCGCCGATTGCCGATCGCTGGGGCGTTGCCTGCGGCATGGAAACTCGAGCGGCGTATCTGGGCAATCGCGTGGGGGCTTACCCGGCGGCAATCGTCGCCAACCACGTTGTGCAAAGCGACTCGCGATTGCTGAGCCAGGACGCTTGTGGGCTTTATTTCGACTGTCCCGTGACGTCAGCCGCCGAACCTGCCGAAACAGCAATCGCGGGGTGCGAAAGGGGATTGCCCAACCAATTGATTCGCGTTCGCGATCTCGGATTTACCCACGTCTTGCTTTGTTCGCCCGAGGGTGTGGAAGGCAATAATTTTCTCTCTCAAGCCGTCGCAGCCGATCTGGCCAACCCAGAACCGGTGGCCGTGCTGCCGCTGACTGAATACCGCTTTACCAATGCCGCCGGCTGCTGTTGGCGCTATCAATTGCTGATGCTGCGGCAGTGAGGCATTTCGCCTGGCGTGGCTCTGTTCTTCGCTGCACAACGCATATTTTGACCTTGTCGCGGAATCGGGCAAGTAGTACAAATCGCGGCCGGTTGATTTAGGGGGAATGTCTGCGCGAACCGTGGGAGCTGACGATGAAGGTGCGAATCTGGAGTGCGTTGATGTTGACGGGCTTGTGCGGCTGCCGAATGTGTCAGGATCCCTGGGACTATTCCGGTCCGATGCGCGGCGCTCCCCCGATCCCCTACGGCGCAACCACCACCCGCTCCGGCTCGGTTCTCAATGGCGGGCCCGGCATCGCTAGTTCCCCCACGGCGGCGCCGAATGTGCCGACCCCTCCGGCAACTCCCAAGTCCAGCAGCGCGTCTGCCGCGGACGATCCGATGACGATCAAACCAGGCACATCCACGCTGCAGCGATAATTGCCGGTGCAGGGAGGCCGGTGCAGGGAGTTAGAATGCCGCATTGGAAGTCCGCCTTAGGGCGGCGTTTCGCTTGCCAACTGTAGGCAAAATTCCAGCGCGGTAACCGTTCACGGGCCAAGAGCGGGGGACAGGCACATTTTCCCGGGAACCACGTTGGACAACCTCCTGACCGAACGATGCGCCTCTCGCGAATTCCCCGAAAAAAAGCCAGTCCCCGGCCCGTGAACGATTACCCAGCGCGATCTGTTCTCTTGTCGACGGAAGGTGCAACTCCCGTGCGATCCGGGCCTGCCACCTTGCTACGATACTTCGGCGAGCGGTCCAATGGCGATACCCGTGCTATCGGCAAGCGGGTAACTGGCCAGCACGGCGGCGATTTGTTCTACCGTGACCGCATCGACGAGAGCCAGGTCGTCGGCGACGGTGTGATACTCGCGGCGGTTGACCCAGTTGCCGCCGACCGTGAACAGGCGTCCGCGAGGTTTTTCACTGCCGAGCACGACGCGACTGTTGATTTTGCTCTTGGCTTGGGCCAACTCGGTGGCTGTCACGCCACCGGCCTGTAAGTCCGCGTACACTCGGCGCAGGCGTTTGAGATTTTCGGCCGTTTTGCCTGGTTCGCAGCTCATGTAGGTCATGAACAGGCCCGAGCCTTGGTAATCGTGATGACTAAAACTTGCATGTTCCGCAAGACCGGGATCGACCAATTCCCAAAACAGCCGGCTGCCCGAATCGTCTCCCACGATGGTCGCGAGCAGTTTCGCGGCGAAGCGGTCGTCGTCGGTGGCCCCCGGAGCATTGGTGATTTGAATCACATACTCCATCGCGGCCGTGTCCTTGAGCACGCACTCGAACCCGCTGTGCCCGTCTGCTCGTGGTGTGTCGCGGCCGGCGGCAAGGTTTTCCCAACTGCCGCACAGCTTTTCGACGGTCTGCACCAATTGGTCGAAATCAATGCGACCCGCGCCGACCAGCGTCATGTTTCCGGGGCTGTAGCGTCGTTGGAAGTAGGATCGCATTTTATCGAGCGGAAGCGCGGCGATGCTGTCAACGGTGCCCAGCACGCTTTTTCCAAGGGGATGCGAGCCGAAGTGCCTGGCCTTCACGCGGTCGTCGGCGCCGAACGGCGGCTGATCGGCGTACATCCGGATTTCTTCGATGATGACTTTTTTCTCGGTGGTGAAGTCTGTTTCGCGCAAGCTGGGGCGCATGATATCGCCCAGCAATTCCGCGGCACGGGTTTGATATTCGGGCAGCACCGCCGCATAATAGACGGTGTTCTCCTCGCTGGTGAAGGCGTTGTAGTGGGCGCCCATTTCATCGAACTCGCGGTTCACGTCGTCGGGCGAACGCGTGGGAGTTCCCTTAAACACCATGTGTTCCAGAAAATGGCTGACACCGGCGACGTCAGCGGATTCATCCCGCGCGCCGGTTTGGACGAAGAACCCCAGGGCCGTCGAGTGCGCTTCCGGATTGCATTCGGCGACAATCTGCAGGCCGTTGGAAAGGGTGTGGTGTATGAATTGCATCACGTGGCAGGACGGATTTCTAATCCGCCGTTTGAAGGTAACATTTGGGAGGGATTAACACTCCCTCCTCCGACATCACGCGGACAAGGCTTGCTGCCCGAGCGTAACGATCATGAAATCCCGCGGCGGATTTTCTCCCAGGTAACTGTTAATGGATTCGCATGTGAGCTCATCCACGATGGCGCTTAGCTCCGCCAATGTTCTTACGCGGCCCAGATGATACCAGTCACGGGCGACCGCGCCGCTGCGAGCGGAGCTCGACTCTTGTTGCATAATCAGGGCGCTCTTGATCCGGGCCTTGAGTCGATCGAGTTCACCCGGCTCAATGCCGTGCTTGAGTCTTCGGAGTTCGGCGAGCGTCACATCCAGGGTTTCCTGGGCACGTTCGGCCGAGGTGCCGGCGTAGCAAAGCACGGCTCCCCGATCGCGCAAGGTGTGGTAGCTGGCGTAGACGGTGTAGCACAGCCCACGTTTTTCGCGGACCTCGGTGAACAGTCGAGAACTCATGCCGCCGCTCAGCACGCCAACCGCGCCCCAGGCTTGAAAGTAATCGGGATCGCGATACGGCACGCTGTCATACGCGATGCTGATCTGAGTCTGGTTTGATTCGTGCGGAATATGTTCGACTCTCGGCTGGCGTATTTTGCTGGGGGGTTCCGGCAGCGCAGCCGATGCCGTCCAATCACCGAAGAGTTCGCCGACGCGGTCCTTCAGGCTCGGCCAATCGATCCGGCCGGCGACCCCCAAGATCATACCCCGCGGTTGAACCCATTGGGCATGAAAACGCTTGACGTCGGACAGCGTGATCGCTTCGACATCCGGCCTCGAGCCTTGGCTGTTGCGGCCCCATGCATCGGGATGCTGCCGCTTGCGCAGCTCAAGCATCACTTTCTGCGACGGCTCGTCCTCGATGGCTTGTAGCTCCTGAAGGACGACATTGCGAACCGCCTCAAGTTGATCGCCGGGCAGGTGAGGTCGACGCACGAGATCGGCCAGGATCTCAAGTGCGGGAAGACAATTCCTGGCCAGGGTGGCGGCGCTATAACTCACATGCGCGGCGGAGGTCGAATCGCCCCGTTCAACCCCCAGATTTTCCAGGTCCCGGACAAACTGCCGGCTGTCGCGCTCGCCGGAACCGCGCAGCGAAAGTTCGCACATCACGGCGGCCAGGCCGTTGCGGTCTTCCGGATCGTAGGCGCAACCTGCCGGAACCAGTATGCTCAGCGCGGCGGACTCGAGCGAAGCGATGGGCTCGGCGACGAGCGTCAATCCGTTGGCGAACGTGTGTGCCAGAATCTCTTGCGTCACGGGTGCTCCCAGAGAGTCGGGTTTTCGGAACCAGACAGTTTAGCATGGAGAAGGGGGAAATATCAGGCCCGTGAGCCTGCTCTCAGGGCCAATCAGTTATCCGCTGTAGGGCCGGCTGTGCCGGCCGGATTCGCGTGACTTTCCCATCCACGGCCGGCAAAGCCGGCTCTGCCAGGTTGCCGAATCCAAAACACTGATTGGCCGTGAGCCTGTTCTATGCGTACTCGACCTCAACCGCTCGATAGATGGTCTTGGCCGCCCGGAAGCCCAATCGCTCGTAAAGTTTGATGGCTCCGGCGTTTTGCGCGGTGACTTCCAAAAACACGCGCCGCAGATGGGCTCTTTGGAAGCCGGCCAGTGAACGAATCATGAGGATTGAGCCCAGGCCCTGACCTCGGTGCCGCGGCACAATCCCCAAGTTCTGGATCGCACCGAAGCCGGACGAGTCGCTGACCCCTTGCACGGTTCCGACAAACTCCACGTGCGAGTTACGACACGGCCGATACGTAGCCAGCCATGTCGCGCCTGGCAGAAAACCGGGCTTCGAGCGAATCTCGTTCATCAGCCGGTAGCAGCCGTCAAGCTCGTTGAGACAAGGGAAAACGTTTGCGTCGATCTCGCCGCAAAAGCAGCGATACTTGGTCCGCGCGTGCATGTCGAGAAGTGAGTCATCCCAGCGCACGAGGCCGTAACCGATGGGCAAGAGTGGCTGTACCAGCTCGCGGCCCAAGAGATCGATCTCCATGCGGAATCGCTTAAAGTACGTGAGCGTGCTTCCGCCCCCCCAACGTCGCATGATTTCATTTCCTCCGGCCTGAACTCATCGTAGCTGCCGTCAGCGGCGCGGTCAAACATCGCGCGCAAGCGGCAGTTCTGCACCCTCAATGGTCCACTCGTTGGTACTGACCGTAATTGTTCCGGGCCAGCTCTCTTAAAAATTCGTCGAAAGGTCCCCCTTCCGGCCCCACACCGATGCCGATCGTGTGGATGGTCAGCCGGCGAGCGAGATTGCCGTGCGTGATCGCGGTGATGATTTCGCCGGGCTGGATGAATTTGCCTGTGGTTGGCGCACCGTCGGTCAGCAAATAAAGTGCTTCGGCGTCGTAGCTGAATGCAGTCGCCAGCGCATCGTAGGTCCCTGTCTGCTCACGCGCAAGCAATCCGCCCATGAACCGTAGGGCAGAGTCCTTGTTGTTCGGTGTGGCTGCCACGAGCTGCTTCTGCCAGGCGTCGACCCGGCTGTTGAATACCACGATCCCAAAGGCGGTTTCTTCGGGAAGCTTGCTAATGGCGTTCATGAGTTCGCGCTTGGCGGCGTCCAAGCGCGGACCGGCCATGCTCCCCGAGGTGTCAAATACGAAGACCAGTCGCCGAGCAAACAGCGGCAATCCATAATAGCTCGCGCGAATTCCGCCGGGGGCCTTGACGGGCGACATTAAACCACGAGCCAGCGGCGGGAATGTGAACGTTTCCTTGGCTCCTGCCCACCACGTCTTCCAAGCTGCGGCATCGAGACCGTGTTCTTGCTGGGTGATCTCGGCAAGATACTGCACAATGTCGCCG
>SXHT01000301.1 GCA_005773095.1 Planctomycetaceae bacterium | reverse complement strand
GTCACTTCCAGAGGCGTCCAGCAGCCCACCTTATAGCGATCCGCGAAACCCACGCGAAGCCTGGTGATGGCGGGATCACCCTCGACGGCGAAGACCGGTGCGGCGGCAGCCATCAGCCAGGCCAGAAGCAGTCGAAGTCGCATCACGGCTTCTCCGCGTCGTCGCAGGTGCAAACCAATGCGCCGCAGCCGGGGCAACCAGAACCATACTTGTGGGAGATCGCCTCGGTCAGGTCGACGCCGGCGAGATTGGCGATCGTTGTCAGCCAGGCGATCACGTCGGCAAACTCGCCGAGCCGTTCCTCGTAAGAGCCGTTGCGCAGTGCGGAAGCCAGTTCGCCGATTTCCTCCATCATCCACATAAAGGTGCCGTCGATGCCGCGCGCCGCGTCTTTCTCAAAGTACATGTCGCGGATCCGCCGTTGAAAATCGGCGATCGAAATCGGCGGCTGCTGGACGGCGTCGGGCATCAAGCCAGTTTACACGCCACGGGACGGATCGTGTAGGGTTGCTCGCCCCTTTCCCACTTACCGACCGTGCCTGGTAACAGTCCGTGAAGAGTCAGGGCCCACCTTCGATTTCATCGGCCAGGGCGCGTTCTTGCTTCGCTTCCTCTGGCTTGCCGTTGATTTCAAGCGCTTCGGCCAGCGTGCGATGGATACCGGCATCCATCACATCGATCTGCAGCGCTTCGCGCGACCACCGCTCCACGGCGGCAAAGTCCTTGGCTTTCATTGCCAGATCCGCGAGTTTCTTGCGTATCGCCACGTCGTCGGCATCGAGTTCGGCAAGTTTCGCCAACAACGGCGTAAGCATTTCGTCTTGATTCGATTGGACATACACACGGGCTAATGCCTTGGTCCACCTGGTGTCCGAAGGATCGGACCTGGCGCCGAGTTCGTACAGCCGGGCAGCCTCCGTACAATCGTCCGCTTTGAGCCGTAAGCCGGCCAGCAGACCAAGCAGATTTACTTGCGGTTTGGCTTCATCGAGCGCCCCGGCCAAGAGTTCGACGGCCGGCCTGGTCTCCCCCAGCAGCAAATACAATCGCGCACGCACGTAGGCCGCAAGCTGGTTCTTGGCTTCGATCTTGAGCGCGGCATCCGCCTGGCGGCGCGCTTGCGCGTAGTCCTTGCGATCGAGCGCCGTTCGCGCCGATTGAGCGAGCAGATCGGAATTCATGGGATCGGCCTTGAGCGCCTGCTCGATCGCCGCTGGCGTCCAATCGTCCGTTGCTGATGTCTTCGGCAAACCAGCAACGATGCTTCTCACGTAGTCGAGGTATCGTCGGTCGAACTCGGCCTGGTTAATGCTAAAGGACCGCTCGATCGCCGCTCGCGTGTTCAGGTTGTCGGCATACGCCGAGAGCATCCTGGCCAGGGCATCGTCGCCAAACTTCGCCAGCATGAACTCGGCGTAAAGTTCGGCCTGGCAGTAGGCCATGTTCCAGTCGTCGCTGTCACGGGCGCGGATAAATCCGAGATTGATGTTGTCCAAAGTGAAGAGTTTGTGCTCGGCAAGTCGCGATGAAAGCAGATCGTTCCATGGCTTGGGTCTCGGATAACCCTCGTTGAGTGTCGCGAGAGCTTCCGTGTACCAATGCGGAATGTTGAAATTAGTCTGTTGCAGGTTGAGCACGTGAATGAACTCGTGCTTGAGGACCCGCGCCCAGTTGAACTTCCGGCCTTCGTTGGGCGACTGCATGGCCACCATCTGTCCGGCGCATGCGCCGATGGTGTGAATGTGCGGCAGGCCGACCATGCGAGCGCTGAACCACCCGTGCCCGTCGGTGGTGCGCGACTTGTTGAAAATTTCGAAGAGCGACTTGCCGGGCGGCTGGAACTGGAATTGTTTGCATAAGGGGGGATACTGCGCTTCGAGCCATTGGGCCGCGTAATGGGCCAGGATCTTGTCGAACTTGGGGTCGAACCGGATCAAGAAGTGCTCGGTTTCCAGCGTCTCGTAGTCGTCGAGCACTTCCAGCACTTTGATGGTGTTACTGACGCGCACATTGAAGGGGTCGGCGTCGAAAGCGGCCTCGAGCAGCTTGCGGGCGCGTTCTTCGTCCCCCAGCCGCATCAGCATCATGCCTTCCTGTCCGGACGGATAAATCAGCTGCGGCATCGCTTTGCCCGCCAGTTGATAGAATGAGGCTGCGGAGGGAAAGCGGCGAAGCTTGTCGAACGTTTCGGCCATCGCGTAGAAAAACTCGCCGGCGTGCGGATTGCGCTTCGTGACTTCATCGATGATTTTTTGCGCTCGCGGGCCAACATCGCCTTGCTGCAGTCCATCCAATGCGGCAAGCGCCGCCGCCATTCGACCCAGCGTGGCTTCATGCGTGGGGTGCAATTCCACTGCACCTCGCAGAGTGTCGACTGCCAATTGAGGCTCAAAGTTGGCAAGATGAATGTCGGCCAGGACCAGTTGAGGGGCCAACAACTTGGGATTGATTTCAATGGCCTGAGCCACCGCCTCCCGCGCTTGTGAGATCTCGAAGTTCTGCACCGCCAATGCCGCCAGGGCCGCATGCACCTCCGCCGAATTCGGATTGAGTATCTGGGCGGCCTTCAATTCCTGAGCCGCCTCCGCCTGGTTGTATTTCTCCACATACAAAAGGCCCGCGGCAAGGCGTGCGGGCCAGAAGTCTGGATTGTTGGCAAGCGCGTCCGGATACAACTCATTGACCAGAAAACTGAATTGGTCGCTGAGTCGATTCCAGCGGGCGAACTGCGCGGTCGACAGGCCGATGTAATAAAGCGACTCCGCATCGGTTGGTTGCGCTTTGTTGTAGTATTCGATCGCCCACTGGTAGGCTCTTTCGGCATCGTCGAGCTTCCCGCCAACGCGCAACAGTTCTGCTTGAATCCAACGCGCGGCCGGCTGGTTCTCGTCCATTTTAATCGCGGCCGAGGATGATCTTTCGGCGGCTGCGTAGTCGCCGCGATCGAACTTGAGCAGGGCCAGCTCGGCGTGCAGACGGGCGTCGTCAGGATGCTTCTCAATCGCCGCTTCGATGGTTTTTGCCGCCGCGTCGCGATCGCCGATGGCCCGCTGGCAGCGCGCCTTGCCGATCGCAGACGCAACAGGCTCATTGTCGACAAGGCTATTGAACTTCTCGTCCGCCTCGGCATATTTGCCGGTGAGCAGAAAATGCTGAGCGACTTCGAGCGGCACAGGGTCATCGGCTCGTACGATCGAAGTCAGCGCCACCAACGCGGCCAGGCACACCGTCCGCCGGCGGCCTATTGGCCCTGGAAGGGCCTTCGGGACTAGAATACAATCCTCCATCGCATCGATTCTCTCGGGGGCCGTTCCAGGTACTTGTAACCGTATCGCTTGAACCACGGCCAATCAAGCGCACAATGGGGTAACCACAAACGCGGCTGCGCATTCTATCCCGAGGCATTAACATGATCGGTTGGTTCTACCTGGCATTGGCCATCGCCTGCGAAATTGCCGGCACCACCTGCATGAAGCTTTCGGAGAGCTTCACGCGGCTCGTCCCCTCCGTGCTGGTGTTCATCCTCTATGGCGGCACATTGGCCGCAATGACCATGGCGATGAAGTACCTCGAAATTGGGTTGGTGTACGCCGTCTGGTCTGGCGTCGGCACCGCCATCATTGCCATGATCGGGATTGTTGTCTTTAACGAATCGTTATCGGCGCCTAAGATTGCGTGCATTGCATTGATCATCGCCGGAGTGGTGGGCCTGAACCTGGCCAGTCAACCACCGCCACCGGCGCCCTCAGGCCTGATCGATGGAGGAGAACGATGAAAGGGCAAAGTGCCATTGTCGTGCCGTTGTTAATCATCACCGTCGGCGTTGGCTGGCTCTTAACAGTTCTCCACGTGCTGCCTGGCGTGAATTGGGTCTGGGTGCTCGCGCTAGGCGTGACGGGGCTGCTTGTTTTGGTGCTGGGCGGACTCAATAAAGTCAGCGTCGTTGTCGGTCCATTCCTAATTCTGGCGACCTTCTTTTCACTGCTACGCCAAACGGGCCGGCTGAACATGGACGTTGAAGTGCCGTTGCTGGTGATCTCCGCTGGGATTCTGATGCTCGTTTCGCGGTTGGCGCCATTGCCGCCGCCACGCTGGATGTCAGAGCCGCCGAAAGGGTCTGAATAAACCGACGAGTCGCTCCAGAAACTTAACGACGGAATTTGGCAAAACGGTCGATTAGGGTGCGTAGAAAAGTCATTTCCTGGCTCCCGGCACTGACCCGCGGATTCCTCTTGCCGCGCCGCTTCCTTATATACGTACAATATTTGCATCGGAGTACGTAATCCCAACCATTTTCCCGATTCCAACGATTGTCTTGTTTTGACGCCCGCTGAATTTCTTGCGGCTCATTCATGCGAATGAACTTTTCTGCGTCGCTGACAATTGCCTCCTACTCCAAAATCCAGCGCACCACTTCCACCAGGCCGTCGCTGTTGTTGCATGGCGCGACCCGGTCGGCGACCGCTTTGAGTTCGTCCACCGCGTTGCCCATCGCCACGCCAAGGCCGGCTTCGACGATCATCGGAATGTCGTTCACGTCGTCGCCGACTGCGCAGATTTCTTCGGCCGCGATGCCGCGCTCGTGGGCCAGATGCAGCACGCCGGTCCATTTGCTGACGCCGGCGGGTGCAATCTCACACATGAAGCCGCTGTAGCGCGGGCTGCGCAGCACATGGCAATACAGCTGGTTCGGCAGTTCGCGCTCGAGATGGGCTTCCAGGGCAAGCATTTCTTGTTTCGAGCCCATCGCAAAGCCCGCGAACAGGCCTTCGGGCGGATCGGTCATCAGCTCGGGCAAAATCCGTTCGCAGTTGACGTTCATGGCAAAGAATTCGGCCAGAACGACTTTAGGGGTATTGAGTCGTGAGCAATAGTAGTCGAAGCCCTGGTGAAACGTATCGCCGTACATCACCGCTTCGAAGCCGGCGGAATGCACGACGCTGAGCATTTCGCGCAGCACGCCTGGTGCGAACTCAGCGCGAAACAGTGTCTTGTGATCGTGAGCATGTTTGATAAGTGCTCCACTTGCGGTCACCAGCGGCACTTCGATGCCCAGGGGCTCGACCAACGGCAGCGTGCGGCTGTAACGGCGGCCCGTGGCGAGCACGACTTCGATCCCCGCCGCTCGGGCAGCGCGAACCGCGTCGCGCGTGGCGGGCGTCAACGCATGTTCGCCGTTGACGAGCGTGCCGTCGATATCGAGCGCGAGGAGGCGATAGCACATGGTAATGATGAACGCGGCAAACGTTTTTTTTACGACGTTGCAAGGATTGACGCCAACGGCCCCCGTTTAGCGGCGCGGCTTGCCCGCCGTATCACGGCGTATC
>SXHT01000300.1 GCA_005773095.1 Planctomycetaceae bacterium | reverse complement strand
CGTTGAACGTCACGGCGAGAAAATCAAGACCAGGCTGGCGGTGACCAACTCGCCGCGCTCTGGCGCTGGTTCGGCGGACTCGACCTGGGAGACGATCGGACTGAAGCTGAGTCCGATGCCAAACAAGCAGTTTCGTGAGATGCAGTCGCGGTACCGTGGTGGTCTGGTGGTCCTGTCGGTACGGCCAGAAAGTCCCGCGGCCCGGCAGGGTATTCGCCGCGGCGACGTGCTGGTCGGCATGCACATTTGGGAGACCGTAACGCTGGAAAACGTCAATTACATTCTGAATCGGGCCGATTTTACCTCGATTGATCCGGTGAAATTTTACATCCTTCGCGGCCACGAAACGCTGTACGGACACATGACCGTGTCGCTGCAGAAATAAATGGGCAGGCTGGGGCCAGCGAAGCGCCGGCCCCCTGAATGAGCGAACTGGTCCCTTTCGCGGCTCCTTGATGTTCTTCATAATCTACCAAAAGGAGCGCGTCGTCATGCCGACGCCTGGTTGGCTGGAAGCGCCTTCGACACAGCTTGCGACGCCGATATGGAATCGGAGTTCATCGCGTGGCTTCGATCTCGGCTTCCGCCGAGCCCCATCTTGCGGCTGGGGCCCGGCGACGATGCCGCAATTTTACGGCTGGGCGACCGCGCAGAATGCGTCGTTACCGTCGATATGCTCAACGACGGAATCGACTTTGAGCTTGGCCGAGTTGACCCGCGCCGCATAGGCCGCAAGGCGCTGGCTGTGAATCTCAGCGATCTTGCCGCGATGGCGGCCCGACCCTTGGCGATTGTCGTCGCCGTGGTGTTGCCCAAGCGGGGTGGCCGTGAGTTGGCCTGGCAACTGTTCGAAGGCATGCTGCCGCTGGCCGAGCGCTATCAGGTCGCGATGGCCGGCGGCGACACCAACAGTTGGGATGGTCCGCTGGCAATCTGCATAACGGCAATCGGCGAAGTCACCGGGCACGGGCCGCTCTTGCGCAGCGGCGCCCGGCCCGGCGATCGAATTCTGGTGACCGGGGCTTTTGGCGGCAGCCTGCTCAATCATCACTTGGATTTTGAACCCCGCGTCCAAGAGGCCCTGCTGCTCAACGCCGATTATTCGTTGCACGCCGGCATCGACGTGAGCGACGGGCTTGCCCGCGATCTTGCGCATATTTGCGAGGAAAGTCGCACCGGCGCGGTCGTTGATATTGATCGCGTGCCCATTGCACCCGCCGCGTACCAGATGCAAGACGAGCGCACTCCGCGCGAGCACGCGCTTTGCGACGGCGAGGATTTCGAGCTGGTTCTGGCAGTGCCGCCCGAGGTCGCGCGCGACCTGATTGCGTCGCAACCGATCGGCGTTCCGCTAACCGACATCGGCGAATTCACAGCGGAACTCGGCCTTCGCCAACGCAGTTCCACCGGACTGATCACAGCGCTTGCGCGAAATGGCTTCGAGCACAACTTTTAGGGTCGGATGAACCGTTCAATCTCAAGGGGGGAACCGGCACATTTCCCGGGAAACACGTTCCACAATCACTCCCCAGGACGACACGCCTTGCTGGAAATCGCCGGGGAAATACAGCAACCCCCGGCCTGCAGGCGATTCATTCTCACCCTTCCGAAGCGCGGGCAATCCATGAAGGCTTTCATCTATAACTCGACGAGCGAAGAAGATACCGCAAAACTCGGCCACGCGTTGGCCGCAGCCTTGCCGCCAGGAACCGTCGTTGCTCTCAACGGCCCCCTGGGCGCCGGAAAAACACGCCTTGTCCAAGCAGTGGCGGAAGCACTTGGTATCGATCGCCACGAAGTCGTCAGCCCCACGTTTGTGCTGCTTCAGGAGCATCACGGCAACCGTCGGGGACTCGCTCAGTTCGCGGAGTCTTCGCGGCACAAACCGCCCCCCCCCAACTCCCCCGACGGTGGTCTGGCAGAATCCATCTCGATCTATCACGTCGACGCCTACCGCATCCGCGATGACGATGAATTCATGCAACTCGGCATGGAGGAGTATTTCGCGTCGGGCGGACTTGTATTCATTGAATGGGCGAATCGAGTCGCCATGTGTTTACCTCCCGACATCGTCACCATCACGATCGAAGTGACAGACGACACATCTCGCCGCTTCATCATCGATGGCCCATCCGCCCTTGATTCCCTGGCTTCGCTGGAGCGATGATTCCGCATTGTTCCGCGGCGGACTTCATCGGGGAGTGGGGCGGGAAGTTCTTCGGCCTTCGGATTTGTGGTCGCCGGCTGTTCGGCGACATAGGCCCGGAGCAGATCGCGCATTCGCTCGAACGCTGGTAAGGCGGCGATCATCGAAAATTGCGGATCCTGAACGACTGAATCGAAACGGCCGAGCAACGTCGCAAATTCGGGAGTTGGTTTGGCGGGCTGGCCCGCTCGCTGATCGGGCGCAAGCGCGCTACCGGGCGTCAGCGCGAAGTAGCGCTGCCATGTCGTGGCGGTGGCGAATTGTTCCAGCGAGCGGCTCAGTTCTCCGGCTGCCGAGTAGAGCTGCCGATGCGCGCGCTGGTCCGCTGGCTGAGTGTATTCGCGAAGCGCTCCCCGCAGATTGCGGAAGCTGCCGAGTCTCACGACGGAGCTCCCCTGGGGATCGCCACTCAGTGCGTCAAGCGTGTGGGCAATCTCTTGCAATTGCTGTCGCACTGCCTCGGCCGGCGGACCGACTGCATTGGACGGAACGAGCCGAGCAATATCGGACATCTTCAGGCTGGTCGTCCAGAATGCGGCCGAGGGTGAGCGGGACAGATCCGCGTTGAGCCGCTGGTTTGCTTCGCGGATGGTCTGGCAGAGCGTTTGCCAATCCATCTGGCCAAAATCATTGGCTGGCGTCGGCCTGCCGGCGCTCAAGGATGATGGCTCTTTGCGCATCATCCCTTCCTCGGGAATTCTCCCATCGGGAAACGCGTAAACCGGAGGCCCGGCAAACCCGGGTGGCACTCGATAGCCTGGCTTGTGGATTTCGACGTAGGGCGTCCGGATATGTTTGCCGCCGTAGGGGTCGCGATACACCTCGACATAGGGTGTGCGAACGTATTTGGGTGGGCGAAGGGGTTGAGCTTGAACGTCGGACAACCATGTCAACATCGTCGCGGCGGCAAAAACACGCATTGATAAGCCCATCGCTCACCTCCATTTGAGAAAGTTCTTCAGGTTACCACCCGCTGAGATTATACCGCTGACGAGCCCCGGGGAGCAGTCTCATCAGCCTCCATGGCGTCCTTGTCGTGAACGTGCCACAGCGATTCGGTTGAATGGTTCCCAGGCTTGTCCCGAGGGAATCGAGCGGCCGATGGGTGTGGCCTTCGGCGTGCGAGCCCTGTTCTGTTGAGTGTTCCCGGCGTTGCTGTTGGAGAAATCGGTCCACGTCCACTTTACGAATTTTTCCGGCATTGTTAGGTTGATGAGCCAAAGGGCCGAATTGGGTAGAGCGGCTTGTTCTGAGCCGCTTGCATTGATCTGGCCGCGATTCCGTGTGCAAAGCGAGTTGGAATGCCTATTTTCCCGTAAACCACGTTGGGCAAGCACCCCAACAGGACGGCGCAGCTCCCCAGAATTCGCCGGGAAAATGCGCCAGGCCCATTCCCCAGGAGGACAGTAGCGCGATGAGCAATCAGGCACGATGGTGGGTTATCATTCTTACCGGAGTCTTGCTGGAGTCGACCTCGGCAAACGCGCAGGGCCAACATACGTCCGGCGTGCTGCCGACCGCCGAATCTGCAGCGGTTGAAAACGAAGGTACACCCGGGGCTGCCGCTCCAGCCGCGACTGCCGCTGCGCCCGAGCGGACCATTGACCGGGGCGACAATGCCTGGATGTTGACGTCTTCTGCTCTGGTACTGTTCATGACGTGCCCTGGCCTGGCTCTGTTCTACGGGGGCCTGGTTCGTAAGAAGAATGTTCTTAGTGTGATCATGCAGTGTCTGTTTCTGATGGGCTTGATGACGGTCATCTGGGCGCTCTACGGCTACTCTCTGTCGTTTGGGGGCACGGATGCTTTGTTCGGAAACAAGGACTTTTTATTGATGAACGGTGTGCAGGCCGAGCTCAGGGACGGCAAGCCGTACGTGCCCTTGCACGCGACCTACAACATTCCCGTTTTGACGCACATGCTGTTTCAGGGAATGTTCTTCATCATCACGCCGGCCCTGATTTGTGGTGCTTTTGCCGAGCGGATGAAGTTCAGCACGATGGTGGTGTTCATGATCCTGTGGGGCACGTTGGTATATTGTCCTTTGGCACACTGGGTTTGGGGAGGTGGGATTCTCGCCTATGGTTCGCCGCACGCCGTCAAATACTGTGCTGGCGGCGCGCTTG
>SXHT01000299.1 GCA_005773095.1 Planctomycetaceae bacterium | reverse complement strand
GCAGGTGTTCCGGCAGAGGGGACTGTGCCTTCTACGTCGCAGGCTCCCTCCGTGTGCCGTCGCCGAACGACCAACCCAGTTCAATTTCCACGACCGTCCCATCCAGCAACGCACTTTTGCTCCAGCGCCGTTTCTCGTAAGTTTCCGTGTCCAACGCGGCGCCGTTACGGCACAGAGGACTGTGCCTACTACGTAGCAGGTGTTACGGCACAGGGGACTGTGCCTACTACGTAGCAGGTGTTACGGCACAGGGGACTGTGCCTACTACGTAGCAGGCACACTCCGTGTGCCGTCGCCGAACCAACGTAGCAGCCACACTGGCCTCCCTCCCGCGGAGCGCAGGGACGACACGCGTCGCAGCCAGCGGCTGCTCCGCGCCCCTCCGCAAGTCGAGATTCTTTTCCAGCGCAAGATCGATAATCGCCATCATCGGCGACTTGGTGGCCTCGTTCTTACCGGCGGTTCAGGCGGCGCGAGAGGCCGCGCGGCGAACGCAATGCACCAACGTGCATAACAACAAGGTGCTGAAGAACTTCCCGCCAAACTTTCTGATCGGTCCCTCATGCCCCTTCAGAATCGGACATCGATCTCAGCTTGTTCTCTTGGCCCCGACCCGAACCAACCAAACCCCGGCCCGACGTAGAAATGGGTACATCGCTAAATGGCGCCTGCTTGACGGAGTCTGCACCTTCTGAAAGCCCACGAAGCGGATCAGGGACGCAAAAAAGCACCTCCCAGAGACGTCCCGAAGCGATTGCAACGGGCCGCGGTTCGATTACAATTCGTAGCAGTTCGCATCCCCTCGTAGCAACCATCATTCCCATGAAAAAACTCCCCAAGTCAGCAATCGACCAATCGCAAGCGACGTCGCGCCGCGAATTCTTTACGCAAGGTGGAAGGGTCGTCGCGGCTGCCGCACTCGCGGGTGTGACGATACCGCAGGTGCATGCCGCCGCGGGAGACAATGCCATTCATCTTGCGCTGATCGGCAGCGGCGGCCGCGGGAGCGGTGCCGTGGGCAATGCGATGCAAGCCAGCGGCGGGCCGGTAAAACTGGTCGCGATGGCGGATCTTTTTGAGAATCGCCTGCTCCAATCCCACAAGACTCTCGTGGAGGATTTCGGTGCTCGTGTCGATGTGCCGAAGGATCGGCAGTTCGTCGGGTTCGACGCCTTCAAGCAGGCCATCGACACCCTGCGCCCCGGCTCCGGCGACATCGCCATGCTTACCGGCTACGCGGGTTTTCGTCCCGCGCAGTTGGAATACGCGGTACAAAAAGGGGTCAACGTCTTCATGGAAAAGTCGTTCGCCACCGACCCTCCCGGCGTACGGCGCGTGATCAAGGCTGGCGAAGAGGCCCAGAAGAAAGGACTCAAGATCGCGGCCGGACTGATGTGCCGCCATTCGCGCAACCGTCAGGAACTCATCCAGCGCATCCGCGATGGAGAACTCGGCGAGATTCAACTGATCCGCGCCTATCGCATGGAGGGGATCGGTCCCCTCCCGCCGCGCCCGGCCCAGATCAAGGATCTGGAGTGGCAGATTCGGAATTTTACCAAGTTCCTCTGGGTCTCGGGTGGGCTCTTTGCCGAGATGGACATTCACCAGATCGACGAACTCTGCTGGATCAAGGATGCCTGGCCGGTGGCCGCTCATGGCATTGGCGGCCGGGTCGCCAACAGCACCGATTGCAGCCAGAACCTCGATTCTTTTTCCGCCGAGTGGACCTTTGCCGACGGCACCAGGGCGTATGATGTGGTGCGCTATATCCCGAACTGCCACAACGAATTTGCCACCTACATCCAGGGCACCAAGCGCGCCGCGCAGTTTTCAGGCAACATCCATGCGGCCACCGTTCTCACCTACAAAGACCAGCGTATCAGCAAGGACAACATCGAGTGGAAAGCTCCGAAAGAAGAGATCACCGCCTGGCAGGCGCAGTGGAACGACTTCCTCGGCGCAATCCGCAGCGACACGCCAATCAATCAGGCGAAGAGCGCCGCGATGACGAACCTCGCCGACATCATGGGCCGCGCCGCGATCCACATGGGCCGGATCATAACCTGGGACGAAGCGATGGCCTCAAACTTCCAATTCTGCCCGGACATCGACAGCCTCACCTACGACAGTGCGCCGCCCATCCAAGCCGACGCCGAGGGTCGCTATCCCGTGCCGATTCCCGGTGAGTGGGTGGAGATCTGAGCGGACGGGGTGGCGTCAAGAGACGGTTTGGCCTCGATGCACTGCTGCGGGTTTTGGCGGAAACGTTGCGCATCCGCCAGGATTTCTTGCAGGCCCATGCCAAAAGTCGCTGGCGCCGTCCAGGTCCCTCCTTCGTCGCATGTAACCGTTCACGGGCCGGGGACGGAGTCATTGATTCCCGCGGCAGACCCCGAAAATACCCGTAAAAGTGGAATATCGCCTATGCCCAGGTACTGGTCACAGCCACGGTTTTGTGTCAGCATATTGGTGAGTCGCGGAGGTTGTTCCTTAATTTTCATTTTGCGAGGAGAACAGATGCCCCAAGGCAAGATCAAGAAAGTGATTGCGGAAAAAGGTTTTGGATTTATCGAGGCACAAGGGGGAGACCTGTTCTTCCATCACTCGGAACTTCAAGGCGTTGCTATTGAGCAACTGCGCGAAGGCCAGCAGGTCGAGTACACCGTCGGCCAGGGGAAGAAGGGGCCGTGTGCAACGGCGGTCCGACTGGTCGATTAAGCGAGGCGGGAATTGAGACTTGTGGTTCTTGCTGAGCTTCCATGATCCGACCTGATGGCCGGCAGAGTGGCACTTTGTTCTCAGGCATTAAGCCACAAATCTTTGGCGCGTGTGATTCGTGCTGCTAACGAGCCGCTTCCTTACTTCTCGCACAATTTCGTCAATTTGAAACGGGAGCAGAGAGGTTGGCTCTTTTTCCAGTTTGGCGCGCCAGTCGGTCAAGATTTTGTGCTTGCCTGACTCTCGTGGCTCGTGATTGGACTCATCAGCAATTTGCTGGATCGTCGATTCCCATTTTGCAAGATTCATGCGCGGTTGCCCCGGTTGTCGGTAAGACCATTGAAGCCACGTATCTTGTTATCGACTCTTTCGCCCAAAATATACGCCTTTTGCTAGCTTTCGCCGCTGCAAAAGTAACGGTGTGTGGAGCAGAACCGGGAAAGTAACCGTTCAAGGGCCGGGAACTGGCTCATTTTCCCGGCGAATTCAAGAAAGGTATCTCGTGCTGTTGGGGGGTTGCCCAACGTGGTTCCCGGGACAATGCGCCCCCCGCTTCCAACAGGCCGTCGAGCTGACTTCCAGGGCTGGGAAGGCAAATAGTGGACTTTTAGGGGGCGCTTTTCTAGGATAAACACGAGGTGTTCACGGTAACTTCGGGAAACGAGCCGCATCCAAAACGGTATGAGGATCGCCATGAAATCAACCGTTAGTCTGGGAATTCTGCTGGCCTTGCTGGGTTTGGTTATTGTCATCGCGACGCAACCTTCCAAAGCCAAGCCACCCAACACGTCTTCCACCAAACAGGGAAATTCGAACATGGTTTCCGTGCATGTTATCAACCGTGAAGGCCGACTCGTTGGCCCCGTCAAGACTGAAAAGCTCGTGCTCTCCGACCAACAGTGGAAAGAGCGACTCACCGACGAACAGTTCCAAGTGCTGCGCAGCAAAGGCACCGAACGCCCGTTCTGCGGCACATTGCTGGATAATAAAAAGGAAGGCATCTATACCTGTGCCGGCTGCGGCCTTCCGCTGTTCTCGTCGGATTCCAAGTTTGATTCCGGCACGGGCTGGCCGAGCTTCTTCCAGCCGGTGGGTAAGGGCAACGTGGTTGAACAGATCGATCGCAGCCACGGCATGGTTCGCAAGGAAATCAACTGCGGCCGATGCGATGGCCACCTGGGACACGTGTTTGACGACGGACCTCGACCGACGGGCCTGCGGTTCTGCCTTAATTCCGAGTCCCTGAATTTCACCGAGAGCGATAAGCTTGCCGAGATTGCCGATCCGGCCGCGGAAAAGAGTGCCGCAAATGCCGACAGCCATGATGTCGAAATCAAGAACACGCCTGCCAGGCAAACCAGCGCGGGAAAAAAGAAAACCGCCACCGCGGTGTTTGCCGGCGGATGCTTCTGGTGTACCGAAGCGGCCTACGAGCAACTCGAAGGCGTGACCGACGTGGAAAGCGGCTATGCGGGGGGCAAAAAGGAAAACGCCAACTACACGGCCGTGTCCACCGGTCGCACGGGACATGCCGAGGCGATTCGTGTCACCTACGACCCGGAGAGGATCACCTACGACCAACTGCTCGACGTGTTCTTCGACGCGCACGATCCCACGCAGCTCAATCGCCAAGGCGCCGACAAAGGCACACAGTATCGCTCGGCAATATTTTTCACCGGCGACGAGGAGAAGTCAGCGGCCCAGGCGAAGATGGATGAGCTCAAGAAGAAGAAGGCATTCGATCGCGCGATTGTCACCACGTTGGAGCCACTCACGGAGTTCTATCCGGCCGAGGACTATCACCAGGACTACGCCCGCAACAATCCGTTGCAGCCGTACGTCCAATTCCACTCCCTGCCCAAAGCCTGCAAAATTCGCGAAAAGTACAGCAATCTTGTGAAGCCGGAATAGGCGTACCGCCAGGCTGATTCTGGGCAGCCGGGGCGTTCGTCCTGCTGCAGATAGTCATCCCGATTCCACCGGCTGCCGGGGGCATCGCCGGCAAACGCGCCTGCGACGAACGATTGTCTGCCCAATACGTTCCGGGTTCGCTCCAGTACGGCGCATTTCATCGCATCGTCGAGCAGGTTGACATAGCCGGTGTCCCTATTGACGGCTGGCGGCAATCCCGTGGTTGCGGTTCGCGCCCCATGCGCATCAAGGGCGGGCCAGTCGACGCTGGCGGAGGCGTCAAACGGCAACAGCATCGCAGAGTTACCGGCGATTTTCCGCCGCGACACAAGCATTGCCCAAGGGTCGATCGTGGAGAGAGGGGGACAGCCACATTTTTGGGGGAACCACGTTGGGCGACCGTCCAACAGGACGACGCGCCTCTCTTGAATTCGCCGGGAAAATGAGCCAGTCCCCCGCCCGTGAGCGGTTACAACACATGTTGTTTCACGGCGTCGCAGATTCGTGTGTAACTGGTGGTACGAATGTTCGTACCGATCCACATCTTGCGTCTGTAGCTCATCTGCAAGAGAGTCCATCCAGGTGGACATTCACATCGGTCAACAAAGTCGCCTGGTGGACAACTGCAATCGCCCCGTGCGCAATCTTGTCGCTCGGGGGCGATCGCTATGTTGGCCGTCGTCAAACCTTGCGCCGCCTCCGCGCCAGAAATCCCAACCCAAAAGCGCCCATTCCTAGCAGGACCATGCTGCTCGGCTCCGGCGTCGATGGCTCCGTTTGCGGATGCGGACCGGTGTGGGTGATCGGACCGGGATAGAATCCACCGGAAGGAGCATTGGGCCCCTCTGGATAACCGGATGGCCGCGTGTGTGACCACATCGAGCCCATGGAGGTGATATGGTCTTGTCGGCGAAACACCATTGAATTCGTCGGGTTCATCGTATCCGTGAAGGTGATCTCGGTGAAGACGTCGAAAAACGAGTCGAACGTCCCTCCACCCGGGTCGTGCGACATCACGTTGATTTGCCCCATGGACCGCATATTCGGATCGATGGCCACGAACACGTCGAAGAACGAGCCCATGATGGGAACTGGATTGATACTCACCAGCGACAGAGCCACAATCTCAGCCTCGATGATACCCGTACCCATGTCCGGAAGGCCGGAGCGCCGTTGGACGATCGTATCGGTGTTTCCAGGTCCGATGGGCATGCTCATCAAGTCCTGCGGATCCGCGCAGGTCGACCTGCAACGGTTGAGATCTCTTTGGGATTACCGTGGCGTGATGCCGCGCTGCACGCATAAACGGTCCTCGTCACCGTTGGTGGATGCTCTCTAGTTTCCCGTCAGCACCCGCACGATGATCTGGAACACGACCACGTAGGCGTTCCCCCAGCTTTCCTCGCGAAAGAACTGGACCACCAGATCCGGTGCACCAATGAACGGACGCAGGACCCAGCCCATCTGAATCCCCACGAAGGCATAGATGACCATCCAGGTCCACATCAGCCAACGATGCCTGGGGTTGCTGCGAATCAGCGGCCGGTAGTGCGCTCGCAGCAACCATTGCGCGCTGAGACTCGCGATGGTGAACATGAGCGCGTTAAACAGCGTTGCCATCGAATAGCGATCCATCGACGCGTAAAATAAAGCCGTCAACGGGGCCAGTGCGGCCAACACCATGGCCAGTCCGGCCTGCGTTGCCAAGAGGGCGCGAATCGCTTGTGTGAAATCGTCGCGCAGGCCGAACAAAGTGTTCAGTACGAAGAAGTTCGGCAGGCTGATCAGAAACGTGGTAAACAGCAGCAGCGTAACCTTGACGGCCGAGAACAGTACCTGCCACATCCGGTCGCCCAGAAAGCCACCGAAGCTCCCCATCACTGCCCCGTAAATCATGCCGAACAACACGACGTAGGCGATCAGGTAGAAAAATGCCTGGACGACCCGGTCAGACCGCGTGGCCCAGGGATCGCTTCGCAGCAGCCCATCTGCTCGTGTAAAGAAAGCCAACATGTCCATTCTCGATTGACAACTGCCGAAGGTATGCGAGCCACCGCCAGATACTATTTTCGCTGGCGGCAAGCTTTAGATCCTATCCGCCGAATAGTTGGCGAATCGATTCGCCGACCGCCAGGAAGAAATTGGACTCCCGCTCGCGGAACCAGGAGAACGGAAGGCTGGGGTCCCCCACGAAAGGTCTCAAGACCCAACCCATCTGAGCGCCTACCAGTCCGAAGATACAGACCCACACCCGAAAGATGGTTTTTACCTGCCGGCCCAGGACGTGGCCTTCCAGCGGATCCAGCGCACCCGGCTTGCGCCGCCTTACCATCTGCGTCATGGGCACATTGTCCTGCTGGCCTGGGGACTCACCCTGCCCTGTGTCTGAAACGTTATCAGGCCCAATACCACCCGGTCGTATCTCGCCCGCATCCGCTTCGCCCTGTCCGCCGTCGGGTGGCCTTGTCGCTGTTGCTGCCGGCGGAGGTGCCGTTGGTGGCGGGACTGTGCCGGTGACTGTAATTCGATGCAACGTCTGCAGCAGAAATGCCAGACCTAGCAAACCGGACAGCGCGAAGACCAGGACGTTCAATAGAATCATGAACGGATAGCTGCTCGTACAGACGTTGAAGAAAGCCACGATTGTGCCGAACGAGGCCAATACCGCCAGGTTCACGCCCAGCGAGGCAATCAGTAAATCTAATACCGGCTTGACGATCAGACGCGAGCCGACGAGGGCATTGAAAACGTACAACGAAGGGAAGGTAACGATCAGCGTCAGTATAAATAACAGCGGGACCTTGACGGTCGTGGCCAGTAACTGTTTGGGATAAATGATTTCTGGATTGGGAAAGACGAAGGCGACCGCAAAATCGCGGCGGTCCTCCTCGTCGAAGCCAAATCGTCAATCAGTAATCCTAAATCCTAAATCGCACACCGCCCTGGCACTCGCCCCCGTCCGCGCCGCCGGGCCGCACATCGAGCGCAAACCGTACGACTTCGCCGCGGGCAATCGCCCGCGAAGTTCGGCCATTCACAGCCGTTCCTCCCGAAAATAACCGTCGAGGTTCTCAACCGTCTCCGGCGACGGCAGTTGCGCAAGGGCTTCTTCCAGCGTCGCGCCCGTGCGCGCAGCGCTCTTAAGTCCATCGACCGTGTCGTAAGCCGCGATGCGTCCGTCCCGTATGATCATCACCCGTTCGGCAATTTCCTCGATGACTTCCGGCACGGGCGTCGTCATGACCACGGTGCGATGTTCGCTGTCGGCGAGATGCCTGAGAACTCGCTTCAGCGCGATGATTCCAGGCGTGTCGAAGTCCGCCTGCATTCTCGCACTGGGACGGTACAGCGAGGCTCAAGGAACGCAGGGGCTGAATTCGGATATGCTCAATCGGGCGTTCGAGATCGTACCGCGGAGCCGGCTGAAAGGTATTTTAATCCGGCGGCTGCCCGTTGCAGGCCTCTCAGGACGTCATTTCAAGATCGAGAGTTTCGGCAGCGGCGGGGCCTGGCGGTTGGCGTCGGCGAGGTTTTTGACCAGACGGTGGACAATCGCCTGCAAGTACGGGGCGACCGTCGGAGTATCAAAATTCGCGGCCGATTGGCCCGTGTCCCCCAGTTGGCGGATTTGCATGTTGATGGGCACTTCGCCGAGAAAGGGAATGTTGAGCTCCTCCGCACGGTGTCGCGCACCGCCCGAACCGAAAATGTCGTGGCGCGTGTGGCATTCGGGACAGACGAATCCGCTCATGTTTTCGACCATCCCCAGCACGGGAATGTTCACCTTGCGAAACATGGCGATGGCTCTGGTGGCGTCGAGCAGCGCCACATCCTGAGGGGTACAGACAACGACCGCGCCCGTGAGCGGCAGCATTTGCGAAAGCGTGAGCGCGATGTCGCCGGTGCCGGGAGGCATGTCAATGATCAGGTAGTCGAGGTCGCCCCAGGCCGTGTCGCGCAGGAATTGTGTGATCGCGCCGTGGAGCATCGGGCCGCGCCAGACCACCGCATCCCCTGACGCCACCAGAAATCCCATCGAGATCACGTTCAACCCGGAAACCGCGATCGGTTGAATCCTGTTGTTTTCGATTTCCGGCCGACGATTGACGCCCAGCAGGTGGGGAATGCTGGGGCCGTAGACGTCCGCATCCATCAGACCCACTTTACTGCCGGCGCGCGACAGCCCGAGGGCCAGTGCCGCGGCAATGGTGCTCTTTCCCACGCCCCCTTTTCCGCTGCCGACGGCGATGGCGCTTTTGGCCGTAAGGCCGATCTCCCCGAGCTTCTGCGGCGGGCGTACGTGCTCGACAAGCGTGACGGTCACGTCGGCGAATTGGCCAAGGGACGATAAAAGGCTATCGGTCAACTCGGCTCGCACCTCTTCCCACAGCGGCGCGGAGTGCGTGGTCAGCCCCAGGGTGATCGTCACCTTGTCACCCGAAACTTCGACATGCTTGACCTGCTGCATATCGACGATGCTGCGGCCCGTCTCGGGATCGCGACAATTCTTGAGCACCGCATCCACGGCGGAACGATCGATCGTTGGCATCCGGACATCCCTTCGATTTCGGCGGCTGAATTGGCAAGTATACAGGCGGTCTGAACTCCAACAAGTTCCGCGACCGCGCAAAACTCTCCATGCTTCCCTACAGCTACGAGTCCCTCAGGGGCAATTCGGCCCAAATTCGTTCGGCGGCGTTGCCGGGTGGCTGTGGATGGCGCGCTGCGTGTCGCCGAATAGCCGCCACGAGATCGGCCAATTCCCGCGGCGAAAACGCCACCAGAATCGCGCCGGCTTCGAGCACCACCTCGCGCCACGACGCCAGATCGGACGACGCGACGATCGCCAACGCCGAAAGTGGACGACGCCGATGCCAGGATGCGAGCTGCTCGATGATTTGCCCAGCCCCTGATCGCGTCAACTCGGCGACCACGAAGCTTGTCGGGTGACTCGTCAACTCAGCATCACATTCGGCGATCGCACGCGTCTCGCAAAACGGGGGTGCGTTACCGGGCAGCTTCCGCCGTAGCGCCGCGGCCCAATGCCCGCGCGATTCAAGGACCAACAGTTTCATGCCTCTATCGTACCAGCGACGGGCCTGCTTGTAAGTAGGACGGATGTCCAATCCGACCTGCTCTTAGCTCGCCGTTATTCGAGCAGTTTTAGCTGCACCAGGCGGCGATAAAACCGGGGCCGCGTCATGCCAAGCAGTTTTGCCGCTCGAGTCTTGTTGCCCCTGGCGCGCGCCAGGGCGCGTGCGATCAATTCGGTTTCCACTCGTCCCAGGAAATCCTCCAAGTCGATGGCTTCATCTGCCCGTCTGCCCCGCGTTGCTTCCTGCCAGTATTGAATACGTTGCGGCAGATCGCGCGGCATGATTTGCGGACCGGTTGCCCGTCCGTGGGCCTCCGCCACCACGGAGGCAAGCTCGTCGAGATTGCCGGGCCAGGTGTGCGCGGCAAGCAGATCGAGGGCCGCGGCCGTCAGCGAGCTGAGCTGTTTTCCGCCCGTCGCGTTGACTTCCTCCAGGAAAAGCTGCGCCAGTAGCGGCAGGTCGTCCAGGCGATCTGCCAGCGGCGGCAGATGGATTTCCACCTCGGCCAGCGTACATGCCAGGTCCTCGCGAAACTCGGCCTTCGCCACCAAGGACTGAAGCGACCCCGACGCCGTGGCGATCGTTTGCAAGCTCGTGTGTTCTTGACTCAGGAGTCGGGAAAACTCGGCGTGGGCATCCACGGGCAGCGCATCCACATCGCTCAACAGCAGCGTCCCCGTGGTCAGGGCTTCGCTCGTCTTGCGGCGATGACTATTGACAGCCGCTGCAAGCGTCGAGATCAGCAAGCCGGCGCCCAGCGTCGCGCACGCCAGCGGCACAAGCGGACCCGACGGATCACCGCCGCGATTGTGAATGGTCCGAGCAACGTGATCTTTGCCACTTCCCGCCGGACCGACAATCAGCACGTTGGCGGCGCAGTCGATCGCAATCGCCGTTTGCCGCCGAGCTCGGACGATTTGCGGCGAACGGCCGATGAGCGTATCGACGCGGTAGCGCGAGGATTGCGAATGGCGAAACCGGCGAACCGTTTCATGCAGCGCGTCATCGGAATCTTGCGAAGTTCCCGCTGGCTCGCCTGTATTCGAGCAGCCAATCGCCAATACGAGGGCAACCTCGTCCGAATCGTCGCGAATTGGCAAGAAGTCCGTGGCAAGGGAGCTGGCATTGTGTGGCGTTGCGATCGTAGCCTGCAGACGCTGGCCCGTGAACACCTCCGGTGGCGGGCAGAGACCAGCGGCCGCAACGAGAGAGGCCGATCCCTCGGTTGGCGAATGATAACCGCACCTCGTGCCGATGAGCTGATCTGCAGCCACGCCCAACCAGGACGCGCATGCCGCGTTGCAGTAGACAATCTGCCGTTCATCGTCGACGAGATAGATGACTGTGGCCGCCCCGTCGAGCAGTCTTGCGAAACTAGCGGCGGGCGAGCGTGCGCGCGGCATGCGAAATATCCGAAAAACCGAAGCAACTCAGCAACTCAATCTTCGGCGGAGCGATGCCTGGTTGCAAGAAAATCCTGGGGCGAATTTTCAGCCCAATCACGCTCGTCGATCGTCTGGCGGGCGGAACGGCTCATGGCGCGCGAGGCCTCCTGCATCGGGCCGGGATACACGCCTACCGCCACCACCAGCGCGGCACACAGGAACATGGCCAGCGC
Organism: Planctomycetaceae bacterium; assembly: GCA_005773095.1. Taxonomy (GTDB): domain Bacteria; phylum Planctomycetota; class Planctomycetia; order Pirellulales; family PALSA-1355; genus SXHT01. Next base: position 4,716 of record SXHT01000299.1, on the reverse strand, counting down.
CGCCCCCACGCCTCCTTGAGCAAGTGGAGTCGACAGCGCCGGACGGAAGTACATCACGGAAATCACTCGCAGGTAGTACGCCGCCGAAATCGCCGCATTCACCACCGTCACAACCGAAAGCATCAGGAACCACGGCCACAAGCCGTCGGTCAATCCACCACTCTTGGCATCGACGCCCAGAGCGCCGGTGAGCAGTCCGAACTTGCCCCAGAAGCCAGCCAGCGGCGGCAGGCCGGTCAGGCTGAACATGAAAACGGCGATGGCGAAGGCGGCTTGCGGATGGGTTTGGCTCAGTCCGGCGAGATCCTCGACGGTGTCGATCTGCCGGCCCGCGCCCCCCAAATAGGTGATCGCCGCGAACGTGCCCGCGGTCGCCAGCGAATAGACGATCAGGTAGAAAATCGTCGCGCCCATGCCATCGGCTGAAGCCGACGCGAGCTCATCTCCCGCCACGGCAAAGCCGACCGACAGGCCGATCAACATGTAGCCCGCGTGCGCGATCGAAGAATACGCCAGCAGGCGGCGGATGTTCGCTTGCCATAGTGCGACCAGATTGCCAAGCGTCATCGTGACAAATGCCATCGCCAACGTGAGCTGCCAGCCAACTTGTTCGAGCCCGGGCATCGCCACGACCACAATCCGCACCAGCGCCACGACCGCCGCGATCTTCGGAATCACCGCGAGCAAACCGGCATTCGGGTTCGACGTACCCTGATAAACGTCCGGCGCATAAAAGTGAAACGGGACCGCTGTCAGCCGAAATCCGAGACCCGCGAAGATGAAGACCATCGCCAGCCGGGAGAAGAGCTGCGTGCCGCGCTCATCGCTCGGCTGCGAGATAACGGCGAACACATCGGTCAATCGCGTCGAGCCGCTGACGCCGTACAAGAAACTGAAGCCATACAGCAGCACGGCCGACGACAAAACACTCAGAAAAAAGTACTTGGTGGCAGCTTCCTGTCGCTGCGCCGCGTAGCGTTCGACGTGACCGCTGCCCACAAAGAGCAAAACGTACGTGGGGATCGAGACCAGTTCCAGACCAAGAAACACGACAACCAGATCATTCGCCATCGCCACCACATTCAGGCCGCTGATGATTAACAACAGCGAACCCATCAGTTCGGGCTCCTGCGTCTCGGCGGCGGTTCGCGAGGTGATCATCACAAACAGCATACCCACGCCGATAACGAGGGCCCGTGACGCCAGGGAAAACAGGTCGACCACGACTGGCCCGCTGACGATAGCGAGGGGGGCCTGGCCCCGGAAGACGGCCGAATACACCGGATTGGAATTGATCTGGATGCAGAGCACTCCGCCGGCCACCAGCAAACCAAACGCGGCCAACAGATTCCATCCGGTGCGCGCGGGGTAGAATGCTCCCGCCACGAAAATCAGCGTGGCGAACAAAATCAGCGATGCCTCGGGCAGCAGCAGGTAGATCGTTTCGGAACTGGTCACACGCTAGTCTCCGGATAAATTGGGCGTGGGTGAGGGGGCGAGCGGGAGAGTGGGAGAATTCTCGGAAAGATGCCGCGCAACAAATCTTTCACTCTCCGACTCCCCCCCTTTCCCGCTCCCGCCGCGCGCTGTTGCAGAGTCGGCCGCATGCATGGCTTTTTCAAACACCTCCCCCGACCTGACCGCCAAAGGATCGATCGTGGACTGCATCTGTTGGACGAAGTAGTCCGGGGACAGGCCGATCCAGCACATGAACACCACCAGCGGCGCCAGCGCCAGGAATTCGCGCAGGTTCATGTCGAGGACGGGATAATGGAGTTCACCGTGTGTTGGCTCCTTGAGCGGGCCGAAGAAGGTCCGCTCCACCAGCCACAGCATGTACCAAGCGCCGAGCACCACGCCGAAGACGGCCAGCGCCGCGATCGTGATGAACTGCAGGAAGTATCCCGGCGGGGCGCCGATCCAGGCGCGCTGAAACATTCCGCTCAGGATGAGAAATTCGCCCGCGAACCCATTGAGTCCCGGCAAACCGATGCTGGACAACGTGAACAGCACCAGGAAGAACGCCAGCAGGGGCGTACGTTGGGTGAGTCCTCCAAGTCTGGCAATCTCGCGCGTGTGGTAGCGCTCGTAGATCATGCCTACGATGGCAAACAGGCCACCGGTGGATATGCCATGATTCAGCATTTGCAGCAGGCTTCCGTTCATGCCGAGCTTGTTGAGTGCGAACATGCCGAGCATGCAGTAACCCAGGTGGCTTACGCTGGAATAGGCGATCAGGCGTTTGATGTCCGTTTGCGCAAGCGCCACAAACGCGCCGTAGATGATGCCCACGGCGGACAGCCACAAAAGCCACGGCGCGCAAACCGCCGTGGCGTCGGGTAACATCGGCACGCTGAACCGCAGAAAGCCATACGTGCCAATCTTGAGCAAGATGCCTGCCAGAATCACGCTGCCGGCCGTGGGGGCTTGCACGTGGGCCAAGGGGAGCCATGTGTGAAGTGGAAATAGCGGCACCTTGATGGCGAAACCCGCGAACAGGGCAATGAAGATCAGCAGTTGCAGCTTGGGGGGAATCGGGTGGGCGCGCAAATTCTCAATCAACTCGGGAATAAAAAAGTTCATCCTGCCGCCCGACTCGGCTGAGAGCGGATGGTTGAAGTCCCAAAGAATGATCGCCAGCAGGCCCAAAAACGTGAGCAAGCTGCCGGTCAGCGTATAAATGAAGAATTTCAGGGCCGCATAACGCCGGTCCTCGCTCCCCCAGACGCCAATCAGGAAGAACAGCGGAATCAGCGTGAACTCGAAGAAGATGTAAAACAGCAGAATGTCTCGAGCCGCGAACACGCCCAGCATGCCGCTTTCCAGGAGCAATAGCAGACTGTAAAACGCAGCTGGCCGCTCGTCGATGGCCTCCCAGCTCACCAGTACCGCGGTCACGCAGAGCAGCGCCGAAAGGCCGTACAGCCACACGCTCAATCCATCGAGTCCGATGGCGAACTGGACGTTTACAAGGGACGTGGCTGAGACCCATCGCAAGGTGATTGCGGGAAATGCATCACCCGGTGGGACCGGCTGGTAATGAAACACAATCCAGCCGGCGAGCACGGCGGTAAACAGCGTGCTTACCAGGGCCCATTGTCGAATGACCTTCTTGTCCCGGTCGGCAATAATCCAGATGCAGATCGCCCCCGCCAGCGGCAAGAAGATGGAAGCGGCAAGTAGTTGAGGTAAACGATTCATCGAAAATTGGTTTGTCCCTGCTTGCTAACTGCTATCTGCTACCCGCTATCCGCTATCCGCTATCTGCCGTGCACTACATCCCAGGCCAGATCAGCGTGCCGATCATCACCAGCAGGCCAAGCACCATCATGATGGCGTAAAACTGGACCATGCCGGTTTGCAACGAACGCATCAGCGCCCCAATCGCGGGCGGAATTTTGCCAACCAGGTTGACCAATCCATCGATCAGATACTGGTCGACGGCATAGCACAGCCAGGACAACAGCTTCAATGGCCAGACGATGCACGCCAAATAAATCTGGTCGAAAAACAGCTTGCCGTGCGAGAGCCAGTACAGCGGCCGCAGCGCCTTGGCCAGGAAGTCTGCCTGAGCTCGGTCACCCAGATACAGGTACGCGGCCAGGCCGATGCCCAGCAGTGCGATCACCGTGCTCAGCCCGGCGACATCCCAGTGGATGCCGCGTGCATCCTGTGGCCACGTCGCGGCGATCTCTGGAAACGCCAGCGACGGAGTATGCCCGAGGAAATCGGCGAATCCGTGCGTGAGCTCAAAATAAGCGCCCACGACCAGCGAGCATCCGGCGAGAATTACCAGGGGAATCGTCATGTTCGCTGGCGATTCGTGTGCATGCTGGCCGGCTTCGTGAGGCACGCGCTTGTCGCCATAGAACGTGACGAAGAATGCGCGGAACGTGTAAGTGGCCGTCAGAAACGCCGTGAACAGGCCGAGGTAATACAGCCACTCGTACAGTCGGCTGTGGTGCGATTGCTCGTGCACGCTGGCCATGATCGCGTCCTTGCTCCAGAAACCGGCAAAGGGAATCACACCGGCCAGCGCCAGGCAGCCGAACAGGAATGTCCAGTGCGTGATCGGCATCAACCGCCGCAGACCGCCGAAACGGCGGATGTCGATGACCCCACCCATCGCATGCATCACGCTGCCCGAGCCAAGGAACAACAGGGCCTTGAAGAATGCATGGGTGAACAAGTGAAACATTCCCGCCGTGATGCCGGAAAGCGTGCCCGCCCCCAGACCAAGGAACATGTAGCCCAGTTGGCTGAGCGTGGAGTAGGCCATCACGCGCTTGAGATCGGTCTGTGTGATCGCGATCACGCCGGCCAGAATCGCCGTCGTGCAGCCAATCACGGCAACCACCTGCTGGGCCGACGGCGAAGCGAAAAACAGCGGCGTGCAGCGCGTCACCATGTATGCTCCAGCTTCAACCGACCGTACGCCGCGTGGCCGGTCATCCACGCTCCCGCGATCCCGGGCACGGAGGCGCTGCGAATCCCCTTTGAAGGAATCCCCCCGTCGAGAACGTACTCCTCAAGCGTCGCGCCCGTCGGCGCGGCCCCGGTGCCATTCAAGCAGCGAACTTTCTTCTCGGCGGCATCGTAGACCATTAGGAACCCATCGCCGCCGGGTCCCGACATGTGCGGCTCCACCAGGCCGAGTACGGCGGCCATCGTAATGGCGGCATCCATCGCGTGGCCGCCTGCCTGGAGAGTTCGAAT
>SXHT01000298.1 GCA_005773095.1 Planctomycetaceae bacterium | reverse complement strand
TACGAGACTTGGCCACCGCCACGTCGATCGAAAAGAACGTGGCATCCTGCATGCGAAAGATTCCCAGCACGTTGCCCGCTTCGTCGGAGACGGCAAATACCATCCGCGTGGTGGCGCCGGGAATCGGCTGGTTGGGCGGCTTGGTGATTTGCAAACGAATCTGGGCGCGGACCTTGAAGGCTTCCGTCACGCCCTGATCGACAAGTTTGATCACATCGGCCGCGGTGACCGTTCCTAGCGGCGAGGCGTGCGGCAGCACCAGCCAGCCATCGGGCACAATCTGCCCGCTCGCACCGCTCAAGAACTGATCCGCGATGCCGCTATTGCCGTTCGCGGCCGGACCAATCGCTTCGCCCAGCTTCTTGACCGTGCGGATGCCGCCCTCGAATGTGCTGCCAGGACCGATCAACTCCAGCGTGATGCCGGCCAGATCGATGCGGCCTTTGGGCGGAAAGAAAATGTCCGCCACAGGAGGCACGACAACTGCCGGCGCCGCAATGGCGCTGGCCGCTACGGCCGCGATGTATTCGGCTTCCAGCACCAACGGCGCATTCGTGCGATCGAACTCGCTTTGCTCGAGATCGCTTTCGTCAAACGCCTGCTCATGCGTCGCAAAGCCATCCAGCCCCGGAAAGAACACGCCAATTCCCCCCACCAACCAAGGCCGTCCGAAATCATCCAGTTCGTAAAGCGGAATGCCTCCCGGCAACGTGGCGATGCCGCGCGCCTGCGCATTGGGCATCAGACCGGACACCAGGCCAAACGACTCGGGCGGATTGACCACCACACCCGGCGGTATGAACGCCAGCGGCACATTGAACCGGCTGGGCAGCGGAATGTCGTCGCCGTTCCCCTTGATGCCGTCGGCGCCGGGATGCAGGATGCTGTCGCGATTGGTGTGCTCGATGGCGAACAAGTCCACCTGGGGAGCGTCGCGGATGCCCGGCGGAAAGTGACCCCCAAGCCCGATCGGCGCGACAAAGCCCGGCCCTCGCACAGGCGAATTGAGGTTGTCGTCGTTTGGGTTCGACTCAACCTCGCGCTGCGTCACCGTCGACTGGCTGATAAAGCGCACCGTGCGCGAAGTCAGCGGCCCGATCGTCCCCTTCCTATCATTCGTCGGATCACCATTGGCGAAGAACGCGGCCGTGCGGGCTTTTGCCACGGCGCCGTCGATGGCAAATACGCGCGTGGCCACATCCGGAATGTCATCGAGCACGCCTTGCTCCATCCGCACGCCCAAAATGTTGCCGCCGCGATCGACCACCGCGATGATCGCGTTTTCGCTCGCCGTGGCGGCGGACGCCCGATCGAGAAGTTGTGCCACTTGCGCCGTATCGAGCACCGGCGGCAGACCGGCCAGCACCGGCCCTTTCGCCTTCCCGGACGACTTGGAGCTTTTTTCAGTCGGCGCTGGCTGCAGCGAGATATCGAGGCCTGGCACGATGTAGAATTCGTTATTCACGACGCCGGGAGAACCATCTGAATCGAGCGCGAACATGCCGGTGGATGTACGGTAAACGCCCACCGTATCGCGACCGTCGCCGTTCCAATCGCCGGTGATCACCACGTCGCCGCCGGTGAACGGAGCGATGGTAAACGTCTGCTCGACCACCGGCGCGACAAGGCCGTTCGTCAGTTGCACTTGCCCCGTTGCCGCATTGACAACACCCACGCTTTCGCTGCCATTGCCATCCCAATCGCCCGTGATCGCAATCATGTTGCCGCTGGGTGGCAGCGAAAACACATAGTCCGCCGCGCCCGACGTCAATTCATTCTTGAGCAGGTACTGGCCGGTGCTCGGGTCGAACAAGCCCACCGAGTCTTTACCGTCGCCATCCCAATCGCCCACAATCGGCGTTCCCCCGACGGCGGACGTCGCGATCACAAAAGGGGCGTCGGCGGCGCCGCGGGAAGCTCGATTACGCAACGCGAACGTGCCGGTCGTCGGATCGTACGTTCCTGCGGTCGTGACGCCGTCCCCATTCCAATCTCCGGCAAGCGGAATGATCGCCGAGTTCTTGACGGCCAGCGCGTGACCCACATCCGCGAACCCGGTCGAATTCGCGTTTTTCAGATAAAGCTTTCCGGAGGTGCCATCGAATAGCCCCACGCTGTCGCCGCCGGCGCCGTCCCAGTTGCCGACTACGGGCACGAGCGCATTGGCCGCCATCGCAATCCGTGTTTCCAGCGACTCCACCTGGCGCTGGGATTTTTGCCTCTTGGATTGCTTCATAGGTAGCAGGCACACTCCGTGTGCCGTCGCCGACTGAGGAGTTGACTCGTGCTCGCGCAATTCCGCCACGGCACACGGAGTGTGCCTGCAACATATTCGTTTTCGTCCCGCTAAACCCCGCACAATTGCGTTTACCGCTGGGAGCCAGACGACCGATATAACCCCTAAAGTCGACATCAACAGGGGAGCAAAATACGTCCCAAAATCAGAACCATGAATTCGTCGTAAGCTAGGATCAGTTGTGACTTTACGGGCGGCAAAGCGGTTAAGCTTTTGGCTCAACGCGCAGGCACCACGACCCCGCGCCAGATCACAGTGCGCGCTGATATTCGTCCTGCTGGCACTGCTGGCGACCGGTTCGCTCGGCGAAGATTTACCCGCCCCCTCCACCCGCAGCGCGAGCCAGGCCGCGGAAACGCGTCCGCCAGACGCCGGCCTGCCCCACGCGCTTCCGCCGCTTCTCGAATTCGATGGCCAGGGCGATATGATTCTTCCGGGGTACCTTTCGGAGGAGACGTCAATTCGCTTCACCAATCGCGAGCCAGGCAATGACACGGGCACCCGCCCCCCCTCTTTGCAGCCGCCCCAGCAGGACTTCGTGGCGCCGGCCGAAGAGTTGTTGATTGTCGATCCGATGTGGCGCTATCCGAGGAATCCGCCGCTGGGCTACACCGGCCCGTCGAGCGTTCTGCCCAGCGAAGATCAAGAGACGAGCCACTTTGTTCCGGTCGAAGATCGCTGGCGGCTCGGTTTTCGTGAGTGGGACCGGTATGGCAAGGACCATCCGCGGCTGGACGACTATCCCTATGTCGAAGGCAATTTGCTCAATCCGTACAAGCAGAATGTGCTGAAAGGCGATTACCCGATCGCCGGCCAGCACACGTTCTTCAACGTTACGGCCACGAGCGACATGGTCCTCGAGACCCGTCAGACTCCCATTCCCACCACACCCTTTGAATCGCAGCCCACGCCCGGTGGCAAGGATTTTTTCGGCGACCCCGACCAGTTCTTTTACACGCACTATTTCAAGCTGTCGGCCGATCTGAACCACGGGGACGCGGCCTTTAAGCCCACCGATTGGCGGATCAAGCTCACGCCGGTCTTCAATTTGAATTATTTGGATGTGAACGAGTTGGCCGTCGTCAACCCCAACGTTCGCCGCGGCACCACACGGTTCCGCGACGACTTCGCCCTGGAGGAATGGTTCTACGAAACCAAGCTGGCCGACCTGGGGCCCGACTACGACTTCCTCTCCTTCCGCGGCGGCTCGCAACCCTTCGTCAGCGATTTTCGCGGCTTCATCTTCAGCGATATCAACCGTGGCATTCGCCTGTTTGGCACGCGATTCGCCAACCGCGACCAGTTCAATCTGATCGCCTTCGACCAGACCGAAAAGAACACCAATAGCGAGCTCAACACGTTCGACGATCGGCATCAGAACACCGTCATCGCCAACTACTACCGGCAGGACTTGATTTGGCCAGGCTACACCGGCCAACTGAGCTTCCACTTCAACCACGATGACGACACGTTCATGTACGACCGGAACGATTTTCTGGTGCGGCCGGAACCGGTCGGCATCTTTCAAAAGCACCAGGTCAACTCGTACTACATGGGTTGGGCCGGCGATGGGCACATCAACCGGATCAACGTCTCGCACGCTTTTTATTACGTGCTGGGCAAAGACAGCCTCAATTCTTACGCCGGCAAACCGCTCGACATCAGCGCTCAGATGGCCGCTCTGGAGCTCTCTTACGATCGCGACTGGGTGCGGTTTCGCTCGTCGCTATTTTTCGCCTCCGGCGACGATGACCTGTTCGACAGCGAGGCCAATGGCTTCGATGCGATCTTCGATAATCCAAACTTTGCCGGCGGCGAGTTCAGCTTCTGGCAGCGGAACACCATCAAGCTCCTCGGCACGAACCTGAAAAACCGTTTCAGCCTGCTGCCCGACCTGCGGGCCAGCAAGATCCAAGGCCAAACCAACTTCGTGAACCCGGGCTTGGAGCTGGTGAATTTTGGCATGGACTTCGACGTCACGCCAAAGCTGCGATTCATCAGCAACGTAAACTTCTTGTGGTTCGCCAACACCGAGGTCTTGGAGCAGTTCACCTTCCAGGACGAAATCCACCAATTTATCGGCTGCGACATGAGTCTCGGCGCCGAGTACCGACCGCTGCACAACAACAACGTGATTCTGGTGGCCGGCATCTCGGGACTGATCACGGGCAACGGCTTCAAAGATTTGTACAACCCGCTGATTGGCGACACCGACGGCCTGTTCGCCAGCTTCTTGCAATGTGTGGTGCAGTACTAATCGCCAAGCGTCAGCAAGCCCCCATACCAACCGCTGGCGACGGACAGATCGCCGCCTTAATGAAGCTTGCCGAGGAACTGGATGAACAAATCGACGCGCGCCAAGACCGCAAGATCGCAGGGAATCTCGACACAATTATCTCCCCATGCAATTGCTACTTTGCCGGTCGAATCCCGTCGTTCGTGATCTCCACCCGCTGCATCAGCAGTGGGAATTTTTGCAGGTTGGCCACGTCGCCAAGATCAGAGTTCATGTAGGTTACCAGCAGCACGTCAGGCTCAACCTCGATGATGTTTCCCATTGCCCAGGTCGGCCAGTCGATGACGGTCCCCTGGTCCCAGTTCAGCCCGTTGTCCCGGCTTACATTGATGGCATATCCCGGATAGCGATGGGCGCACACGATGGCGCCACTACTGGTTCTGAGGAGGGATTGGGCGTAGCCCGGGAATGTGGTCCGTGCCGCCGTGTCCCAGGTTGCGCCGCCGTCATAGGACAAGCACTGCCACATCCACGGGCTGTAAATTGGTCGGCTGAGCGCCATCACCGTGTTTCCGATGGCCACGCCGTTGGTTTCCGTAAGGTCCAGAGTGCCCGGAATGCTCCCGCGCGGCGAATGCGACTTGAACTTGGCGGATCCATAGGTCGGGCGATCCAATTCGATTGGCCCGCTCCAGGTCTTAGCGCCATCGGTTGAACGAAACACCATCGCCTTGCACTTCTCCGCTCCCCAGGTGTTCACGTTGGTATAGGAACTATTGTCCTCGACGCCGGAATAACAGAACCTCAGCAGCGTCCCATCGGCGGTTTCCACCAGCGGGCCGTTTACATAGAGCCTTTCCGAACTGATGTCCTTCGGCCAGGGAACATCGTCCAAGAGCGGGCACAACGCAGCCTCCGACCAGGTCTTGCCATGGTCGAAGCTCTCGCTCAGCCAGAATCCGTGAGCCCGTGAGGCAGATTGCGTGATGTATCCGCCGATCGCCCCAAGCGCGATGAGGCGGTCTTTTGCCGTGCGGAACAGGGTAGAGCCTCCGTCGCTCATGGGGAGAACGTGCAGTCGTTGGGTCCCAGCCACCCATTCGGGTAACTGCTCCTTGTTCCACGTGCGCCCCTTGTCCGTGGAACGCAGCAGCACCTGGCCGGAGCCGATGAGCACATCGCCGTTGGGCGCAACACATCCGGTGGGCCAGGTACACGGGATTGGCAATTCGACCATGTTCTTGGCGATGGTCATCTCGGTTGGCAGCTTTTCCGCCTTGGTCGATGTGCCGGAAACCCGCAGGTTGCGGAACTGGTATTCGCCGTAACCTGCCAGGCCAATGAGGCCGGACTTGTAGGTGTTGTCCGTCGCGTCCAGCGCCAGTCGGCCGTCCACCCAAACCTTGATGCGCGGGCCCACCGCTTGCACTTTGACCGAATACCAGCGCTCCCATTCGGCGGGCACGGCAGGCGCCAATTCGAACCTCACGTGGCGGAAGTAGCCGTCGCTATTTACCTTGGCAAGTCCCGTCCAGAAGTTCTTGGCCCTGTAGGGCTGCCCACACCAGGGGAAATGGATGACGTAGAATTCCTGCCCATCGGTGGCCCGCAGGATCAACCCGGCAGTGCCCGTGGCGGACTCGCGATACCCGCCCCAATAATCAAATTCGACCGTGACATCGCTGTAAGCCTTGCCGGTGTAAAATGCCGTGCTGTAGAGGTTACGGGTTGTCGGCGGCAGGATGACACCGTTTTCCCCCTCCGACCATTCGCCGCCGACGCAGCGCCACTGCGAGCCATCACCGAAGCTCAGGTCTGTCGCGGTCTCTTGAGCCGCCGCCGACATTCCCGCCATCAGGATTAACAGCACGGCAGATGCCAAAATCACTCTCATGGAAACATTCCTTTCACATAGCGGGACGGATTCCGTCCTTGGTGCGTAACCTTTTACGCTCCGGAACACCCCAGGGACGAGTTTAAACAGCACAAGCTTGACGTGCAACGTAACCTTTCACACCCCATGTAAGAAAAAAATCGCGGGGGGTGCCAAACGGCTGATTTTCGGGGTTTTCGACCTTTTCCCGTCGCAATCTGCTCTTGCCCTGATCGCCGGTTTTCGATCCGCTGAGTGGCATGAGCACGGATGCCACCTCACTGCCTGACGATCTGGCCCTGGTGCCATCAGATCATCCGCGAGCTGCAGCGCGAGATTGCCGGACTCCAGTCCGATTCGATCTGTTAGTGAATCGGTGCCTATTCGTGGAGGTCAAAGCGGTAAGCGATGTCCATCCCATCAATAAAGCGCAACTGCTCAGTTACATGAAACTACTTGATATTCCGCCAGGTCTGATCATCAATTTCAATGAGCCGAAACTGATCGACGGCCTATCAAGACTGATCCTTCCCGGAGCGAACCTGGAGTGAGCCAACTGAGGAGACGCAGAAAACAGAGAGACGGCCTCCGTTTCCTTCGCGTCCTCCTGTTCAAATTCTTCCTTGCTTCGCCTGTGAACGGTTACACCTCGCTGGCGCTTCGGGTTGGTGAGAAATGCGGGCCAGGCGCTTTCGATGACATCCGAGCGTCAATCGGACCAAAAAAGGCGGCGTCCTGTGCGATAATGCCTCGCTTTCCAGCCTTCCGTCCAGTGATCGGTTGCCTCCGCTCCCCCTCGGCTACGGCACACGGAGTGTGCCTGCTACACTGGCGAAACGAGCGATCAACTTTCGACGGCGTCCCGACGATTCCCTCAAAAAGCATCAAGGTGCGTTCCATGAAGCCAGCCTGGTGGCCCGGATTGGGTCTGCTCTCGGTCGGGCTGGTGGTCGCCTCGGGCTGCGAACGTAGTCCTGCGCTGGCGCCTCGCACGACGGCATCGGCCCGGGAGCGTACGAATCGCGTGGAACAGCCGGCTGAGCTGGTTGCCGAGCCGACCGGCCGGACCGTGGTGGTGTGGATCAGCGTCGATGGCATGCGCGGCGACTACGTGGACCAGGCGCAGACGCCGTTTTTCCATCGCCTGATGAAGGAGGGGGCGTTCACGCGCAGGCTGGTCCCCGTTTTCCCGTCGCTCACTTTTCCGTCGCACGTTTCCGAGGTCACGGGGGCCAGCGTTAATCGGCATGGCATCATCGGCAACGCGATCTTCGATCGGAAGAACGACCGCCGCTGGTCGCATCCGAATGTGGCGAGCGAAATTCTTTGCGAGCCGATTTGGACCACGGTGAAACGGGGCGGCCCGCGGGTGCTGGTCCACGATTGGCCTGTCTCGCAGCAACAGGTCGGAGAATTCAAGGCGGATTATTTCGATCGTACGTTCGACACGGGGCTCTCCGACCTGGAGCGTCTGAATCGGTTGATCGATACCTGGTCGAACGACAAGCAAGCTGCGCCGCTGCAATTGATCATGGGTTATGTCATCGGTCCCGACAAGGCCGGGCACAAGTACGGTCCGAACGCGCCCCCGACGAAGGCGGCTGTCGAGGAGACAGACCACCTGCTCGGCGACTTTTTCCAGCGGGTGCAAGCTGTCTTCGCGAAAAAGATGAGCCGGTCGGACACGCTGTACTTCTTGATGACGACCGACCACGGCATGGAGGATGTGAAAGTGATGCTGAACTTGCGGCTGATGTGCGGCAGCGCGTGGAGCGACGAAATGCGATTGGTCGTTAGCAGCAGCGTCGGCAACATTTTTTTGGACCGGCTCGGACCGCCGCCCGTCCGCCAGCAGATCGTTCAGAAACTCTTGGAAGTGCTCGAGACGTACGGCTTTGCCCATGCCTATGCCCGCGAAGACCTGCCTGAACCATGGGACTATGGTCATCTCTGGCGGACCGGCGATGTCGTGATCTCGCTGGACCCCGGCTTCATGTTCTCGGAAAAGGAAGGGCCTGCGATGCGCGTCATCGAGCCCGCCGAGGGCCCGCTCGGCATGCACGGGTATCCTCCCGCCGACTTTCCACATATGTGGGGCTTTATGGCCATCTGGCGATCCGGCAAACCCCTGGGCGGCATCGATATGGGCGAGTTGGATTCGCGCCGGTTGCACGCCACGGTTGCGAAGTGGCTGGGCGTGAAGCCCGCGGAGACCGCGGTGCAAGAAGCGATTGCATTGCCCTGAACACGCCCCCTCTGGGCGAGCCATTGGAGGAAGTTGGCTTTGAGCAACCAGCCGTCCCAAAGTCACCTTTGCATCAATGCAATCTGTTTATGTTGTCTTACGGATGCTCAGTTCTTTGACCGCGTCCACCAGCGCTATCACGTTGTCCACCGGCGTTTGCGGCAGAATGCCGTGGCCGAGGTTAAAGATGTGGCCGGGGCGGGCGGCGGCACGGTCGAGGACTTCTTTGGCGCGGCGGCGGATTTCGTCGCGATCGGCGAGCAGCACGGCGGGATCGAGATTGCCTTGAATGGCCCGATCGTGGCCAATCAAGCGCCAGGCGTCGTCGAGATCGATCCGCCAGTCGACGCCCATCACGCTGCCGCCGGCTTCGGCTTGCAGCGGCAACAGTGCTGGATTGCCGGTACCGAAGTGAATCACGGGCACGCCCGCTGCAAGGCCGGCGAAAACCGCACGCATGTGCGGAAGGACAAATCGTCGATAGTCCTCGGGGCCGAGGCAGCCGACCCAGCTATCAAACAGTTGCACCGCCTGCGCACCGGATTGAATCTGGGCATTCAAGTAGCGAACGACGGCCCGGGCCAGGCGGCTCATCAGCGTGTCCCAGGCTGGGGGATCACGATACATCAGCGTCTTGGTGTGGAGGAAACTGCGGCTGCCGCCCCCTTCGATGGCGTAGCTGGCCAACGTAAAGGGGGCGCCGGCGAATCCGATCAAGGGAATGTCGTTGGCCAGGCCTGCGCGGGTCATCCGAACGGTCTGCATCACGAAGTCAAGCGACTCGACCGACTCCAACTCCATCAGCCGATCAACTTCGGCTGCCGCGCGAATGGGATTGTGGATCACCGGACCTTCGCCATGCGTGAACTCCAGGTCCATGCCCATGGGCTCCAGAATCGGCAAGAGATCGGAGAAGATGATCGCCGCATCCACGCCCAGCCGTTGGACCGCGGTGATCATCACCTCGGCGCAAAGCTGCGGATTCTTGCAGAGTTCAAGGAACGTGGTTTTTTCGCGGACAGCCCGATACTCGGCCATATAGCGCCCCGCCTGGCGCATCAGCCAAATGGGCGTGCGCGCGACCGGCTCGCCGCGGCAAGCTCGCAGGAAAAGGGAGTCACCTCCTGAAAAGGGGACATTCTGGTTTTCTGGTGCGGCGGGCGCGACGTGATGAACGGCGGAAAAAGTAGGAACCGCTGAGAAAGTTGAATGTCCCCTTTTCCGGGAAAGGACGCTCGGGGCCTTGGCAGCGGCGGCGGCCACCAGGTGCCCCATCTTGTTGTGTTCGGGCTCGATATCGACGGGCAGCTCCAGCTCACGCAGCGTCTCGCTGGTGGTGGGACCGATGGAAGCAACGGCCATCGTCTCCAATCCGCGGCGGAAGCGGTGGAGCACGCCCAGCCGTTCGGCGACGCGCAGCACGTTCACCACCTGATGGCTGGAAGTGAACATGGCCACGTCGCGATGTCCGTTGACGATCGCCAGGAGGTTTTCCTCCAGCAAGGCGATGTCGCCCGGCAAGTCCCACTTATAGACCGTGACGCGTTCGACCCGTGCCCCTCGGGCTTCAAGACCGGCGACCAAACTGGTGTTCGGCTGGCCGTACTCTTGCAGGCCGATCGTTTGTTGAGCGACGGGCACGTGAGCGTCGATCGTGGAAAGTACTTCGCGCCAGGTGTTGGGTTCCGGCACGCAAACGGTCGGCGCCAGCCCGAATTCTCTGAGTACCGCCACCGGTTTGGGACCGCGCACAATGGAGATAATGTCCGAGACCGCGGCCAGGAACCGCTCGCGATCGACGTGGCGTTCAATCTCCGCCATCAGGTGTCGCACGCCGACCCCGGTCATGAAGATAATGATGTCGATCTGGCCGGTAATCAGTCGATTGGCGAAATCAATCACCTCGCGGTTTTCCTCAATGGGCACCTCGCGCATCGACGGGCTGACGAATGCCTGGCCCCCCATTTTTTCGATAAGCCGCTGCATATCGGCGGCACGGCGACTTTCGAACGAGGCAACACGCAGGGCAGAGAAGCTGGAAGAATCGGACGGCATGTTGGTAGCAGGCACACTCCGTGTGCCGCGGCGAATGACCTTGAACATCTGTCTTGTTGGTATCGTACCGCCGGCAGTAAACGGCCGATAGGCAGTGGCGGCAACACCAGGTTGCCAGTTAACATGTATTTTGCTTGCAACTGCCCTTTGCCGACGGACCTTCATGTTCGACCAGCTTCCGCAACTACTCGCCAATGCCGGGCCCGGGCCGATGCTATCGGCGCTCATCGAGCAGTTTCGCGCCGAGAAAAAATATCACGAGCTGTTCGACGCGCTGTTGATGCAAGAGCGGCTGCGGCTGGGCTTGCCCATGGCTTTGACTTCGTCGATCGATGAGCTTGCCGAGCCAATCCGCAGCCGGGTCGAGGAGGCATACCTGGGCGCCTGCCGCGAGGTGGGCACGCTGTTGCTGGCCGAGAAGCGCGTACGCGAGGCGTGGCCCTACTTGCGGCCGCTGGCGGATCGCGATTTGGTTGCGCAGGGGCTGGCGACGATCGAACCGGACGACGAGAACCTGCAATCGCTGGTGGAGATTCTGCTGCACGAAGGGGTGGACGTGGGCCGCGGTTATCAACTGGTGCTCGATCATTACGGCACGTGCAATGCAATTTCGGCCTTCGACGGAGTGGTCATGGCCAGGCCACGGGCCGAGCAGCGCGACGCGGCTGCTCGGCTGGTGCGAAGACTTCACGAGGAACTGTTGGCCAACGTGCGGGCCGACGCCGAAATGCGCGAGGGGAGTCCCCCGACTGAATCGTCGATTCGCCAGATCGTCGCTCGGCGTCCTGAGATCTTCGAAGGCAACAGTTATCACATCGACCTCACGCACCTTGCTTCAGTGATTCGCCACGCGCGGCTGCTGGAAGACCATCCGACGATTCGGCTGGCGCTCGATCTCGCTGAGTACGGTCGTCGCTTGTCGCCGCAATTCCGGTCCACCGGAGAGGAGCCGTTCGTCGACGCGTACAACAGCGAGGCGTTATTTTTTGCGGCGCAGTTGCAGGAACAAGTCGAAGCAGCACTGAGCCATTTCCGCGAGCGCGCGGAGCAGGTCGATGCATACCACGAAGGAACGCTGGCCGCCGAAGTGTACGTGGTGCTGCTGGCCCGACTGGGCCGTTGCCAGGAAGCGATCAATGCTGCGGCGAAGTTGATTCCGCCGGGCACGCACACGACCGGCTTCGCGCCGACGCTGATGGAGCTTTGCTGCCAGGCCGGCGACTACACGCGGCTGCTGGAAAACTGCCAGGAGCGCGGCGATCTGGTGGGCTACGCGGCAGGGCTGATTGCCGCCGGCAGCAGCACTTGAGCCAAAAGGCGCACCCGAAGCCCGCTTGCGTCCGTGGAAGCGGAACGGAAAAACTGCAACCACCAATGCGTACAGCCCTACCCAGCCCCTGACAGGCCGGCAGCACGATCACTTCAACAGCGCGACAAAACCGGCTTGTTCCAAATGATGATCGACGGCTAACGCTTCTCGTAGCCCTTGCTACTACGGCAACGATTTCACCATCAGGTTCTTGTACATCACCGTGCTGCCGGGGTCGTGGGCTTGGAGGGCGAAAGTGCCGCTGGAAAGTTTGCGGCCGCCTTGCACGTCGGTCGGTTCGTCGTAGCTGACGATCAACTTGCCGTTGACTTTCGTCTCGATGTGCCGGCCGTTGACGATAATCTCGTAAGTCCACCACTCGTTGTCCTTCACAGGCGCTTCAAAATTCTTGACGACGTTGTACAGGCTGCCCGTCTTTACCGGGTCGCCCTGGGTTTGGTTGACCTGGGCTTCGTGGCCTAATTCTGGCCAGCCTTCGTTCTGGAACCTGGTGTGAAAGTAGACACCGCTATTGCTGCCGGGTTGGGTCATCACTTCGCCCTTGAAGTGAAAGTTCTTGAACTCGGCGGGCTTACGCTCGTCGTCGCCTATATAGAACAAATGGCTGCGGTCTCCATGAGCCACGATCGCGCCGTCGACCACTTTCCATTGTTCCGGCTTCTCGCTGGCCTTCCAGCCTTTCAGCGTCTGGCCGTCGAACAGTTTAATCCAGCCGTCGTCGGCGCGGACTGACGTGGCCAGTGCAAGTAACACCGCGCAGGTGATGAGCCGCTTCATGGAAAAACCTTCTTGTTGGACAGGGGGAAAAAGCGAGATCAAGTGAATCATCGAAGCTCCACGCGAAAGACCTGGCGTCGCATGCGACGCATCATGGGTCGGCGCCTCGATCCATTCTGCCGGCGCTACTAAACCGGGAGGTAACCCTATCCTCATGACACACCTGGCAACTGCGAACGATCTTGGGGATTGTGCCACGAAGCGCGAATCGCGTCGCCGAAGCGTTGTGACACATGGTGCAGCAGGCGTCACTGCCGGCGACCTGGCGAACGCCGCTCGCCGAGGTGTTGCGGGATGGCTGAGCGCCGATTCCCTGGAGTTGTCGCTCGCAGCAGAAAGGGATCGACCCTAACTTGGCAGCCAACTCTCGCTGGATTGGGGTTTGAGTGGAGTCGGGTGACTCGATGATCCGCATCAAGGGCTCTTCGAAGTTGCCAATTGCACGCAGCCCCCGGCTGCTCATGTCCTGAGGTTCGTCATTGCGCGTCGCTCGGGATTCTGCAACAACGGCCGGCGGAACGACACTGGCCGCCACATCGTTGCGCGCGGTGTCGCCGTCGGCAGAACCCAACACCCGAAGGAGTGTGCCCAGGAGCGCCCCCATCAGCACGGCAAAGGCCAGTTGCCAGCCGTTCAAGTGGGCCAGCGGTTCGTGCCGTTCAAAAAAGCTCTGCTTGTTGAGACGGCGGGTGCGACGATAATTTTCGGTGGCCGTCAGCGCGCCCCCTTGTTTGCCACCTGATGACGCAGCCAAGCCCCAATAGTAGGGCAGGCCACGGCTTTCTTCGGGAATGAGCGACTCGACGTCCGTGCCGCAATCCGGTCGCAGAGCGCCCGCAAAATGGCGGCACTCGCTGCAATGATTTAGGTGAGCTTCCACGGCCCCATCCGTGGCATCGCCCGATGGAAATGGCCCGCGCGTCAGAATGGCAAACACTTGATCGCAGTTCATCGCTCAGATCTCGCAATCCCTGCTGTCGCCTAGAGAATCCTATTCTGGTCAGAGCCAGGGGGTAAAGCAATAGATCGCAAGCGGGCTCAGGCGTATATTACAGGCAGACCGTTGGGACGGTTGAAGTCGGCAAGGCGGCAAACTGTTTACCGGGCTGTTTTCCGACTCATTCCATCCGCCCGTCGTCCCATGCTTTCACATTGGCCAACCCATGCTCGTCGCCCAGCCCAAAACCACTGCCTTTGAGTTCCCGCCGTATCGCTCCCTGGATGATCCGACGCTCACCCAGCGGATCAACGCCGTGCGGGCCGAGCTGGGCCCGCGGCTGCTGATCCTGGGCCACCATTATCAGCAGGACGAGGTGATCGCGCTATCGGACCTGCGGGGGGACAGCTACCAACTCAGCCAGATGGCTGCCGCAAGTAGCGAATGCCGGGCAATTGCCTTTTGTGGTGTGCACTTCATGGCGGAGACGGCCGATATTTTGGCCAACCGCCCCGAGAAGCTCAGACAGCGCGGCGGCGAGCGCGTCTCCGTGGTACTGCCCGATCTGGCGGCCGGCTGCTCGATGGCCGAC
>SXHT01000297.1 GCA_005773095.1 Planctomycetaceae bacterium | reverse complement strand
TGATGTACTCGGTGACCGACATTATGGGGCTCAACCCCTTCCTGCGGCGCATCCTGGCTAACGCGGCTGGCGCGGCGTGCGGCATGGCGGAAGTGGAACTGCCTGAATCCGTCCGCGATAGGCCCTTGGTGGCCGTCACCACCGTCGGCATCACCACGCAAGGAGCGATGACCGCCGTCAAAGTACTCGAGCAGTCGGGCTATGAAACCATCGTCTTCCACGCGGTTGGCACCGGTGGCCGAGCAATGGAAGATATGATGCAGCAAGGCCTGATCGGTGCCGTGCTCGATTTTTCGACGATCGAAGTTTCGAACGAAATGTTCCACGCCCTGCTCGCCGGTGGCCCGGATCGACTGACCGTTGCCGGCTCATTGGGGTTGCCGCAGGTGATCTGTCCCGGCGCGATCGAAGTGCTGGTGTTCAATGAGCCCGAGACGGTCCCCGAGAGATTCCGCGATCGCCGCCTGGTCCGCCATAGCCCGCAGATCACCGATGTGCGTCTCAATTCCGAAGAAATGGCCGAAGTGGGCAAAGTCGTCGCACAGCGATTGCGGGCGACGACCGGCGACGCGGTGTTCCTCATTCCCACGGCGGGCTACGACAGCTACGCGATTCGCGGTGGACCGTTTCACGATCCGCCGGCCGACGCCGCGTTTGTGGCAGAACTGCGTCGCGGCGCGCCAGCCAACGTGCGCATCGTGGCGCGAGAACTGGACATTAACGCGCCGGCGTTCGCGACCGAAGCGGCGAAGACCCTGATTCAACTTATCGAGAGCAAAACCTGCAAGGCGGGGTGATCCTTGGCAACACGCTATACGAGACAAGACTGCCTCGATCGGCTGCGCGCCGAGATCGCACGCGACCGTGGCCTGGTGATGACCGGTGCCGGCAGCGGGATTTGCGCGAAGTTTATCGAACGCGGTGGCGTCGATCTCATCGGCATTTACAACACCGGCTACTTCCGGATGCAGGGCTATGGCTCGCTGGCCGGAATGTTGCCGATTGTCGATGCGAATGAGCTGGTGTTTCGCATTGCCCAGCGTGAAGTTCTGCCGCAAGTACACACGACGCCGGTTGTAGTCGGCGTTAACGGCGTCGATCCACTCCGCGACATGCGGCTGTTTCTGGAAGATCTCCGGCGGATCGGCGTTTCGGGAGTGCATAACTTCCCGACGGTCGGCTGGTTCGACGGCGAATTCCGCCGCACGCTCGAATCGACGGGGCTCGGATACGGGCACGAGATCAAGATGCTGCAGACGGCCCGCGAGCTCGACATGCTCACCGTCGGCTACGCCTTCAACCCGGAAGATACACGGCGGTTGATGACGGAAGCCGCTCCCGATATATACAGCTTCCACGCGGGCATCACGATGGGTGGCACGACGGGGGACGCCGGCGCATCGTCGCGCCAGGATACGGCGGAGCGCAGCCAGCGTCATTTTGAGATCGCGCGTGGTATCAAGCCCGACGTCATCCTGCTCGCGCACGGCGCGGCAATCGTCGAACCCGAGGATGCCCAGTACATGCTCGATCACACAGATTGTGACGGAGTGCAGCTTGGCTCGAGCATCGAGCGGATGGCGATCGAGCAGCCGCTCGAAACGCGCGCCGCAACGTTCAAGGCGGGTCGCATCCCTCGCACGCGGAATTAGCATCGAATCACTCTGCCCTAAGCCGCACTCATGCCGCTCGTTTCCTTCCCACAACTGATGGCCGACACCGTGCGAAGAAACTACGCCGTCGGCTATTTCGAGAGCTGGAATCTCGAATCGCTGCTGGCTGTGGCCGATGCGGCCGAGCGGATGCGATCGCCGGTGATCCTGGGGTTCAGCGGCATTTACTTGCCGCATCCTGATCGCCGCGTGCGCGACCGGCTGGAAACCTACGCGGCGATGGGCCTCGCGGTTTGCGAAACGTTGACGGTTCCCGCCTGCTTGCTGTTTAACGAGTCTCCGCACATGGACTGGGTGTATGCCGCCGTCGATCTCGGTTTCAATCTGGTGATGCTCAGCGACGACACGCTGAGCTCGGGCGATCGCATTACCAACATTCACAATCTGGTAAATTACGCGCACGAGCGCGGTGGGACGGTCGAAGCAGAGATGCAGGCGCTTGTCGGCGTGGCGGGCGAACTAATTGCCGACCCGACTTGCCGTGATCATCAATTTACCGATCCCGCGGAAGCCGAGACATTCGTCCTCGAAACGGGAATCGACGCCTTGGCGGTCGATTTGGGGCAGGTTCACTTGCACGGCCGGAACATCGTCCGACTCGATATCAACCGCTTGCGACAACTCGAAAAGCTGTCTGTTCCGCTCGTGCTGCACGGGGCGTCGTCGGTCGATCGCGGCGATTTACAGGCAGCGATCCCGCTCGGCGTTCGCAAAATCAACGTCGGCAGCCGCTTGAAGCAAAGCTATTTTGGCGCTCTGCGAGACGCTTGCGCGGCCGTCGATGCCAAAGCGAATCCGTACGAGGTCATCGGCTCAGGACTGCACAACGACGTGCTCGTGGCCGGTCGATTGGCAATGCAGCGTGACGTGGAAGATCTGATGGTATTATTCGGCAGCGCCGGAAAAAGCGTGTCGCGGGAGCAGGTCGAACGATGACGCATTCGATTATTATCCCCGATCTTGGAGCAACGGGTGGTGATGTCAAGATCGTTGAATGGCTGGTGCGCGAGGGACAGCACGTAGATGCGGGCGACACACTTTTTGTTGTTGAGACCGACAAAGCGACTGAGGAGATTCCCGCATTTCGCGCCGGATACTTGCGGCGCGTGCTTGCCCATGCGGATGAAGAACGATTGCCAGGCGACGTCGTGGGATTGATGACCGATACATCCGACGAGGCGATCGTTGATCCGACGGCGGCCTCGGTCGAACCGGTGGCCGCAGTCGCCGCGACAACATCGGTGTCGCGCGTAGTCCGGCGTTTGACTGCGTCCCCGCGCGCACGCCATCTCGCACGGCAGCACAATCTTGACCTGGCGAACGTCAAAGCCGCGAGTGCCAGCGCGATTCAGGTCCGCGATGTCGTAGCGGCACTCGAGGGACAACCCGTCGCGGCCGACTGGCTGATCGCCGCGTTTCGCCGGATGGTTCTGATTCGCCGTTATGAAGAGCACTTGTACCAATTGTTTCTACAAGGGTTGGTGCCGGGAACGCTGCACCAATGCCAGGGGCAGGAGGCCGTCGCGGTGGGTGTGTGCTCGAGTTTGCGGCGCGACGATATGATCTTCAGCACGCATCGTCCCGTGGGTCACCTGCTCGCCAAAGGTGCGTCGCTCAATGCCATCACCGCGGAGATCTGGGGCAAGGCCACGGGCTGCGTTGGCGGCAAGGGGGGCCAGATGCATCTCGCCGATTTTTCCGTCGGTGCGATGGTTTCCAACGCGATCGTGGGCGCCAACATCCCGATTGCCACCGGCTGCGCGATGGCGTTCAAACTGCAAGGGCTGGATCGCGTAGCCGTGAGCTTCTTCGGCGATGGTGCCTGCAATATCGGTGCTTTCCATGAAGGGCTGAATCTGGCCGCCGTGCAGGATGCGCCGGTCGTGTTTGTCTGCGAAAACAATCTGTACGCCGCGTCAACGCATATTTCAGTCACGACCCGCATCAGCAATCTCGCCGACCGGGCCGCGGCCTACGGCATGCGAGGATACACCGCCGATGGGATGGATGTGGAGGCAGTTAGCGCCCTGGCAGCCGCTGCGATTGAGCGTGCCCGACTGGGCAAAGGACCGACGCTGCTCGAATATAGAACGTATCGCTATCGTGGACACTCGCGCGGCGATCCGTGCGGGTATCGTGCCGACGAGGAGCAACGCAGTTGGCTCGCGCGCGATCCCATTGAGCGTGTGCGAATTCGGTTGAATCAGGACTTTGGCGTCACGGAAGAGAATCTGGGCACAATCGAACAGGAGTGCCAACGCGAGATCGAAGCCGCGGTGGAGTTCGCGCTGGCGAGCCCGGAACCAACGGCGGAATCTTGCCTGGAACATGTTTTCGCATAAAGGGGTTGGAACTTGTCAACAACGAGCGTAACATCGCGCATGGGCATGGCCGAAGCGCTGCGCGATGCGATGCGGATCGCCATGCGAAAGGATCCGACGGTCTTACTGCTGGGTGAAGACATCGGCGTTTCGGGCGGATTTGGCGGCGGCTTTACGGTCACACTGGGGCTATCGGACGAATTCGGCCACGACCGCGTGATCGACACGCCGATTTCCGAATCGGCGATTGTCGGTGCCGCGGTCGGCGCGGCCATGGCCGGCAGTCGGCCCGTCGCCGAAATGCAATACGGCGATTTCGTGTTCTGTGCGATGGACCAGGTGGTCAATCAGGCCGCCAAAATGCATTACATGAGCAACGGCCAGGTGCGCGTGCCGCTGGTGTTGCGTTTGCCTGTCGGGGCTTCGCAACGTGGCGCGCAGCATGGCCAATGCACCGAGGCGATGTTCACACACACGCCGGGGCTTAAAGTGGTTTGCCCGGCGACACCCTACGATGCCAAAGGGCTGCTGCTGGCTTCGATACGCGACGACAATCCAGTTGTCTTTTTCGAGCACAAATTGCTATATGGCGGCAAAGGAACACGGAAAGAAAGTGCTTCGGTTTCGCTGGGTGCCGACGTGCCGGTGGAAGACTACGAGATTCCGCTTGGCACCGTCGCCGTAGTTCGCGAAGGGGGTGACATTACAGTCGTGGCGAACATGCTGATGGTTCACCGAGCATTATCGGCCGCAGAGATCCTGGCGGCGGAAGGCATTGAAGCCGAGATTATCGACATCCGCTGCCTGGTGCCGCTGGATATTGCAACGATTGAGCAGTCGGTGCAAAAAACCAGTCGGCTGTTGATCGTGGAGGAAGACCATTTGACCGGCGGCTGGGGAGCCGAAATCGCGGCGCTCATCGCGGAGCGGGCGTTGAATTATCTGGACGCTCCGATCCGCCGCGTGGCAGCACCTGACACGCCATTGCCGTGCGCGGCCGCGCTCGAACGTGCGTTCGTACCCAGTGTCGAGAGAATCGTATCCACGGCGATGCAGATGACCAGGTGAACATCAGATGAGAATTACGCAGTAGCCACGCCCCTGGGCAATGTCCGTTGGTTACCGTTTTGGATACAGGCTACAGGACCTCTCCTCGCACAACCCTCTTCGCAACCATTCTCTATTTGGTATGTCGTTGGTGTGTTGGCCGCCATCCTGGGCAGCCTGTGCACATTCATTCGTTCCGACTGGGGCTTCGCCGTCTTCCAGCACGGCAGCCACAGGAAGGATTTGGGGCATCCCGAGCCGATGGTGTGAAACCCGGCCGGGCAACGGACGCATTGCCCGGACAATCGGAATATTCGGCCTCGTTGCGTCCCCAACTTCGCAATGATTGACGCGGGCACGATCTGAGTTTAGTATCAATGAAGGGATAATAGCAGTCCAAAGCAGCCGTGGCGCTTGGCGCGACGAGCGTATGGACTGGCGATTTACCTTGGTTACCGAGGCGCTCACCACGCTCCCACAGCGTGATGGGTACATTGCAGATCGAGGCGTCATGGGTTACGCGGTTGCCGGCATCATTGTGATTATTTCGGGCGTGCTCGCCTGGCTGAGTGTCGCGTCTTGGCGCTGGTTTAACATCACGCTGGTGTTCTTGATCGTCTGCGCGGCTTCCACCATGGGATTTCTGGCCGCTCATACCCTGAAGGTGCACAGCGCGTGGCGGTCCCGCACCAACGAAGGTCTGCTGAAGATTGCCGCCGAAGAAAAGTTCAAATATGAAAAGCTCGAAGGCATTCGCGACGAAAATGGGACGCTCAAAGCCGGCATCCGCCAGATGAAACAGCAGGTTCAGGACTTAATCGTGGCGCGCGGTCCAGCCTGGTTCGATGCCAAGCCGGAGGGGATCAATCCCGACGGCTCGGCCGAAGTCACCATCGAAGTGCCGGAGCCGCATGGCGTGTCGGGCCAGTCGATCGTTTTTGTTTTCGAGTCCACGCCCGTTGCTGACGGCGGCGCGTATTTGGGCGAGTTCCGTGTCAGCGAATCCGCGGCAAAGTCAATCAAGCTGCAGCCCAATCTGCCGCTCACGGCCGACGAGCTCAAGCGACTGCGGGCCACCAAGGGCTTGTGGAACATTTACCTGAAGATGCCGGCCGACGAAAACGAAGTCTACGTGGCTCTCAGCGATGAGGAAGCCGAAACCCTATTGCCCAAGGATTTGGACGCATCGTTTCGCAAGGGCACGCGGACGGAAGAACAAATGTCAGATTGGGTATTTCTGTTCCATAACTACTCGCTCGAACGCGAGCTGATCAACGATCAGAAAGCCAAGCTCCAGAGCAACATCGCCCGGCTCGAAGAGTCGCTGGGCCGTAGCAAAAAAAAGATCGCCTATCGTACCAAGGAGAAGGCCGATCTTGGTTTCGACAAGCAGGGTTTTGAGGCCGAACGGGTCGCGGTTGCCAGCTATGCGGCTGAGCTCGAAGCCAAGAGCACGAAGCTGGCGGCTGAGCTGGCGGAGGTACGGGCACAAAACGCCAGACTGGCCGCGGAACTCAAAGCACTGCAGCTCAAGGCCGCCGAACGCATCAACCAGCGGACGGAAACTGCACAAGCCACTCCCTAGCAGAATTCGCGAGAGTCTGGAGCTTTCGGGTTTAGTGCAACCATTGAGTTGATGCGTTCCCGCATGCCACGATTCAATAGCCCAGGCAGGGCTCAACGTTGAAATCCATCTCTTATCCACGGGCTCGCGGCGTGTGGCTGCCTTCGGGTGAACGTATCCGCCTTACTTGCCGGCGGCCCACGCTCTACAATTCGGCCATAACCTGACCTGGCCAATACTTCTGTTTTCACGTGGCATGGGCCTTTACGACCGCGATTACTACCGCCGCGACGAACCGCCGGGCATCTTGAGCGGACGCTCGATGATGTGGAACATCATCATTGCCAACGTCGCGATTTTCGCGCTGGAAATCATGTTTTCCGACCAGCGCGATTTGTCCAGCGGACCGTTCTTCCAATGGCTGGAGTTGCCGCGCCAATTCTGGGATCGGCCGTGGGAAATCTGGCGGCTCTTCAGCTACGGCTTTGTGCATGGCGGATTCTTCCACTTGCTGGGAAACATGATCGGCCTGTGGTGCTTTGGCCAGGAAGTCGAAGATCGCTACGGGCGGATGGAATTCCTCCGCATCTATCTGGCGATGATTGCAACGGGCGGCCTGGTGTGGCTGGTGGCGCAGCGCCTTGGCGATACACCCGGATCGGGGGTCGTCGGCGCGTCCGGCGCCGTGATCGGCATGATCATCCTGGGAGTACTGCCCGATCCAAAACGCGAGTTGATGTTATTCGGATCGGCCCGAGTCCCTGCCTGGTTCCTGGCCGTGATGTTGATCCTGAGCGACCTGCTTGGCACCTATCAGCGGAGCGGCATGGTAGCGCACACAGTACACCTGGCAGGCGCCGCCTTTGCAGCGGCCTATTTTTATCTGGGTTGGAATTTGGGCGCAATGTTGCCGTCCCAATTGCTCAAGCGTCTGACCGCCCCCAAGCTGCGGGTACACAAGCCGGCCAAGGACGATCCCCGCGACCTGAACGCTCGCGTGGACGAGATTCTGGCGAAGATTCATCGCAGCGGAGAAGCCAGCCTGACCAACGACGAGCGCCGCACGCTGGAAGAAGCCAGCAAACGCTACCAGCGACGGCAGAGGTCGTAACCGTCATGCTCCGCGTAACGAGCGCTCTGCAAACGCGTAATCATATCTCCACGCGCCCATCACGCGGAGCGTGGTAGCTACACTGCCATCCGTCGCAGCTGCCCGCAGGCGGCGTCGATTTTGTCTCCTTTGCGCTGGCGCACCTGCACATTCACGCTAGCGCCGCGGAGGATCTCCAGAAACCGCTCCTGGGCTTTGTGCGACGGCGTGCGGTAAGGCAGTCCGCTCACGGGGTTGTACGGGATGACGTTGAGCAGAGCCTGACGGCCACGCAGTCGTGCCGCCAGTTTGCGGGCATGCTCGGGCTGGTCGTTGATTTCAGCCAGCAGCACATACTCAAACGTCAGTCGCCGCCCCGACGCCGCAAAGTACTTCTCTGACGCCGCGAGAATCTCGTTCAAGCCAATGTTCTTGTTCACGGGTACAAGTTGGTTGCGAAGCTCGTCGTCGGGAGCATGCAGCGAAACCGCCAGGTTGAAATGCGTTTTCGACCCCGTTAAACGATCCATGGCCGACGGCAGACCGACCGTCGAAATCGTGATCCGGCGGGCGCTAATGCCGAGGCCGGAGGGGCTCGTCGCCTCAGCGAGGGCTGGAAGCAGGTGATCGAGATTCGCCAGCGGTTCGCCCATTCCCATCACCACGATGTGACTCAATCGCTCGTCGGCTGGCAACAGGCGATCGAGCAAGAGCATCTGTTCCAGGATCTCGCCCGCCGTCAAATTGCGTGCCACGCCACCCAGTCCGCTGGCGCAAAACACGCAGCCCATCGCGCAGCCAACCTGCGTGCTGATGCAGATCGTGCGGCGGGCGCCGTCGCGCAGCAAGACGCACTCAATCTTATGTGCGTCGGGCCACTCGATGAGCAGTTTCTCAGTGCCATCGTTGGTCTGTTTGTGCTGGACCACCTGACCCGTCCAGAGCGTGAAATCGTTGGCCATGGCCCTGCGCAATTCCTTCGGAAGATCGGTCATATCGTCAAACGACCTGGCTCGGCCGGCATACGCCCATCGCCGAATCTGAAGAGCGCGATACGCCGGCTGAGAACGCTCGGCGAACCAGCGCTTGAGCCGATCAGGGTTCGGGTCGAGTAAGTGATCCATGGTGCTTCCATCCCAGGGATCGGCCGTGCCCTGGGCTTCACGCGGCTGTATCGATCGTGTCGCATCGTGTAGGATACGTGTGCCAATACACGGCTGACAAGTTGCACCCTGGGACCCATCCCTATGCCGACGAAGTCTTCATCCGCGGGAAAGCCCCTTGCCCCCGAGCCGAACCTCGCTCGGGCACTCGATTTGGCGATGCAGTTGATGGCGATTCCCGGCAAAAGCGGCGAGGAGGGTCGCGTGGTGGAGTTCATCAGGGATAAGCTGCGTGAAGCCGGAGTTCCTTC
The DNA here is from genome assembly GCA_005773095.1 of Planctomycetaceae bacterium. Lineage (GTDB taxonomy): Bacteria > Planctomycetota > Planctomycetia > Pirellulales > PALSA-1355 > SXHT01. The sequence goes on along the minus strand of SXHT01000297.1, from coordinate 2,226 downwards.
CCTGGCCATTCGCACCGACAACGCTCACGAGCGCATTCCTTTCGGCGGCGAGGTGGGCAATCTGGTGGTGCAGCTTGCCGGCAACATCGACGCTTCGCGGCGATTGTTGATGGCCCACCTGGACACCGTACCGATTTGCGTCGGGTCGCAGCCCAAACGCAAAGGTGGGCGCGTGCATTCCGCGGACCCAGCGACGGGCCTGGGCGCCGACGATCGAGCCGGTTGCGCCGTCTTGCTGAGCACCCTGCTGTCGATCGTCGAGCGCAAACTGCCTCACCCGCCACTGACGTTTTTCTGGCCTGTGCAAGAGGAGGTGGGTTTGTACGGCGCTCGCTTCGCGAATCTGAAGTTGCTCGGCAAGCCAAAATTAGCGTTTAACTGGGATGGCGGACCCGCGGAGAAAATCACGATTGGAGCGACCGGCGGCTATCGTCTGGCGATCACCATCCGGGGCCTGGCGAGCCACGCCGGCGGCGCCCCCGAGCGTGGCGTAAGCGCGATCGCGATCGCTTCGCTGGCGATTGCCGACCTGGTTGAAAACGGCTGGCATGGACGCATTGAGAAGGGCGCGAAGATTGGCACCAGCAACGTCGGCGTGATGCATGGCGGCGAGGCGACCAACGTGGTGACCGATCGCGTGGATATCAAGGCCGAAGCGCGCAGCCACGATCCAAAGTTCCGGGCCCGCATCGTGCGGGAAATCGAACGAGCATTCCAGCGTGCTGCGAAGCGCGTCAAGAGCGCGGATCGTGTGCGGGGACACGTGACGATCGACGGTCGGCTCGATTACGAGTCGTTCCGTCTGGCCGAGGATGAGCCGAGCGTGCTGGCGGCAGAAAATGCCGTGCGAGCAGTCGGCCTCAAGCCGCTCTGCAACATTTCCAACGGCGGCCTCGACGCCAACTGGATGATGGTCCATGGCATCCCCACCGTTACGCTGGGCTGCGGCCAAATGGAGATTCACACCGCGCAAGAGGAACTCAATATTCCCCAGTTCCAAGATGCCTGCCGCATCGCCCTGCAAATTGCCACGTCGAGCGGGCCACGTTGAAGCCCGGCCCATGATCCTCCGCCACGGCATACCAACCCGACGCGCCAGCCAGGGACGTGTCTTCACGAACCAGCCGAATTACACGATCCCAGACCATTGCAAGTGGGCCCTGGTGGGATGGGAGTTCTTATTTCTTATCAAGCGTTGCCGGACATCAGCCATCTGGTATCATGCGGGTCATTGCAAAAGTCCCATTAGGGCTCATGCAGTTAGTCCCCTTGAGTCTTTGTTTCGGATGGGTCCATGGGTGCTCCTACCGGTTTCACGTCGGAAATATCCCTCTCGCCGGCTGAAGGCTGGCACTGTTCCCACCTCTATTACCGCTTTGATCGCGCGGCGCTCCAGCAGCTTTCGGCCGCGGAAGTTGACGACGGGCGCCGGCAGTTCATTGCGGCGCTTGATTCATCGGCTGCCGACGCGCCGTCGCGGCTGCAAACTTCGATCGTTTCCGGTCACAAGGCCGACTTTGGCCTGATGGTATTGGACCCCGACCCGATAAGAATCGACGGTGTCCATCAGCGATTACTCGCCACGCGGTTGGGCGCTGCGATTTTGCCGACGTACTCTTTCGTGTCGATCACCGAGGTCTCGGAGTATGTTCCGAGCGTCGAGCAATATGGCAAGCGGCTCGTCGAAGAGGGGGAAGACCCCGGGGGTCCGGCCTATTCGGCCAAGTTGAAAGCGTACGAGAATCGCGAAGTCATGATGCGCAAGCAGCGGCTGACACCCGACCTGCCGGCGTGGCCCACGACCTGCTTTTATCCGATGAACAAGAAGCGCGAGGTGGGCGAGAACTGGTTTCTGCTTCCGTTCGAGGATCGTAGCCGCATGATGGCCGAGCATGGGCGCAGCGGCATGACGTTTGGCGGAAAGGTCACTCAGTTGATTACCGTGGCGCTGGGCTTCGATGATTGGGAATGGGGCGTGACGTTGTGGGCCCGCAGCCCCGAGTTTCTCAAGGAGATCGTCTACAAGATGCGATTCGACGAAGCCAGCGCTCGTTACGCCGAATTCGGCCCATTCTACATCAGCTACGTGACACCACCCGAAAAGCTGCTCGCCCACTGCCGAGTGTAGAAACCTGCTGAAAAAATCAGTCCCACTTGATCTCCAATATCTCGAAACGCATCGTGCCCTTGGGGACCCCGACTTCCACCTTGTCGCCGATTTTCTTG
>SXHT01000296.1 GCA_005773095.1 Planctomycetaceae bacterium | reverse complement strand
GCGGCGGGCATTCACCACCGGTGCGATGGCTTGGGCCCATTTCTTCCAGGTACCGCTCTGCCGCCACTTTTTCCAGGCGTCGCTATTACGCTCGGCGGTCGTGCCCAACTGATCGGCTTCACGCTGAGCATCGAGCGACTCTCGGGCAATCGTGATGCAACGCTCCACGACCGGTCGAACTTCCTTGGCCTTTTCCAGCGTGGTGATAATGCGGCCTTTGACCTTCGGCTTATTGTCGTCCAGCTCGGCATCGCGTTCGGTGAGAAACAGCGCGGTGGCCAAACTGCGCAGCAGCGCCCGTTGATGGCTGGGACAACGGCCCAGTATTCGGCCTTTGCGTCGATGTCGCATGGATTCACCCGTTCTTTTAATTGCGTCGAAATCCGCCAGACCGCCCCTGGGCCATTCGCCCGGGGCCGAACGGCAAGCGGATGGCCAGGTTGACTCGAATTTCCAGCTCTTGGCCTGCCCCTTACATGCCTGTCTTTTACATGCCTGTCTTTTACATGCCTGTCTTTTACATGCCTGTCTTTTACATGCCTGCCTTTTACATGCCTGCCCTCTACATGACTCCCCTCTACACTCCCGCCGCTGCGGGCACTCGCATTCCCAACCGCAGGCCCATTTCAGAAAGCTTCTCGCGAACCTCGTTGAGCGTTGTCTCGCCAAAGTTGCGGACTTCCAGCAGTTGATCCTCGTTGAAACGCACAAGATCTCGGACCGTGTTGATATTCTCCGATTCCAAGCAGTTGGTCGCTCGCACCGAAATCTTCAGGTCGCCAAGAGTCATGTTCAGCTTCGCTTCCAGGCCGATGTCGCTGCCGATGCCGCCGCGGGCCATCGTGTGGACCTTGGATCCCAGCTCGGCGTATTGGACGAACGGGTTCAGATGCTTGCGGAGAATCTTGGCCGATTCCACGAGCGCCAATTCCGGATGAATGGAGCCGTTGGTCCAGATCTCGATCGTCAGCTTGTCATAATTGGTTTTTTGGCCGACGCGGGTTTCTTCCACTTCGTAGCGGACGCGCACGACCGGGCTGAACACCGCATCGACGGGAATGATGCCGATTTCCTGCACGTTGGGGCTGTGTTCGGTGGAGGGAACGTAGCCGCGGCCGTTCTCGACCACCATTTCCACGATCAACGGCGTGTCCGTCGTGAGCGTGGCGATCGTGTGGTCCTTGTTGATCACCTCAACCGAATCATCGCTCTGAATATCGGCGCCGGTGACAACGCCCTTCGTTTGCTTTTCTATGCGAAGCACCTTGGTGGTTTCGCTATGGTTCTTCACCACAAGCGATTTGACGTTCAGCACCACGTCGGTCATATCCTCCAAGACGCCAGGCAGCGTGGTGAACTCGTGTTGGGCGCCGTGGACTTTGATTTGCGTGATCGCGCTCCCCTCCAGGCTGGAGAGCATAATCCGACGCAAGCCATTGCCCACCGTGCTTCCAAAGCCGCGCTCGAACGGTTCGGCAACGAATTTACCGTACGTCGGCGACAGGGTCTTCGTGTCGCAAACCACTTGACTCGGCAGCTCCAATCCGCGCCATCGAATATGCATGACATGCCTCCGTTAGGACTATGGTGAGCAAAGCTCGGGACTATGGTGAGCAAAGCTCGCGACTATTGTGAGCAAAGCTCAATAATCAACTGGGTTTGAATGGGAATGGAAATGTCGTTTGCCTCGGGAAGTCGCACCACGCGGCCTTCCGGAATGGCGCCCGCGTCGAGCGACAGGAATTCGGGCACCAGCCGACGATTCTCGGTCAAATTGCCCTGCACCATCTGCAGACTGCCCACGCGGTTCTTGACGCGCACCACATCACCGGCGACCACGATGTAGCTGGGAATATCACAGCGGCGACCGTTGACCGTAATGTGCCCGTGGGCCACAAGCTGCCTGGCCTGCGCGCGGCTGGCGCCAAAACCCAGCCGATGCACGACGTTATCCAATCGGCGTTCGAGCAGGCTCATCAGCGTGTTCCCGGTATTGCCCTTGCTGCGGCTGGCGCGCTGAAAGTAACCGCGGAACTGCCGTTCCAGCACGCCGTAGTAATGCTTCACCTTTTGCTTTTCACGCAAGTGCAGGCCGTAGTCGGTTTGCTTGCCGCGGCGAAATTGATGCATGCCGGGGGCAGAATCGCGTCGCTCGATCGCGCACTTGGGCGTATCGCAGCGAGTGCCCTTAAGAAACAGCTTCAAGCCGTCGCGACGGCAAAGACGGCATACAGGACCGGTAATGCGAGCCATGATAGGGAACTTACTAAAACACTGGGTGGAGGTTGAGGCTTACACTCGACGTTTCTTCGGCGGACGACAACCGTTGTGCGGCAGCGGCGTCACGTCTTCGATTGATTTCACCGTCATCCCCGCTGCTTGCAAGGCGGTGATTGCGCTTTCGCGGCCGCTGCCGGGGCCGTTCACCTTCACGTCGAGCTCCTTGACGCCGAATTTGGAGGCCTTTTCCGCAGCTTGTTGTGAGGCCATTTGGCCCGCGAACGGAGTGCTCTTGCGACTTCCCTTGAAGCCACTCGTACCGGCGCTGGCCCAGCACAAGGCATCACCCTTGGTGTCGGTAATCGTCACCGTCGTATTATTGAACGAGGCCTTGATGTGGGCGATGCCCGCCGTCACATTGCGTCGTGTCTTGCGTCGTTTGCTTTTCGCCATGAATCGATTTCGGGGTTCAGGGTGCAGGGGTGCAGGGTTCCGCCCAGTGCCGCCAACGGCTACCGCAAGTCTTTGACGCCCTTCTTACCGGCAACTGTTTTCTTGGGGCCTTTTCGGGTGCGGGCGTTCGTACGCGTGCGCTGCCCGCGGACGGGCAAGCCGCGGCGATGCCGCAGGCCGCG
>SXHT01000295.1 GCA_005773095.1 Planctomycetaceae bacterium | reverse complement strand
TGACCGCCGGCGATGTATACAGCGGCGAGCTTTCGATCTGCCGCGCGATCTGCTCGAAGGCGGCATTGCTGGGAACGCGCAGCCAGACAAGGTTCATGTTCTTTTGCGCCAACGGGTGCGGCTGGCCATTGTGGCTGCGCGGCCAGGCATCCAGCGAATCGTAAAGATAGTCGCGATTGAAAACCGCCGACGTGGCGTACCGGGCGATGCTCTCAGGAAACGTGCCAATGATCTCGAATTCCAGGTTGATATCCTTGTAAATCATGCCGTAAAGCTTCATGCGCTCGCCGATCTGCTTGTTGATCGTTTTGAGCCGATCAACGCCCAGAATGATGCCCTGCTTATTCGCCTTGAGTTGCTCGCAGAGCGCGAACATTTTGTCACGCTCGGGACCGGGCTGCATCTCGTCCAGTTCGTCCATCATCGTCATCACCGACTCGGGCTGCGTGGCGATGCAAAACACAAAATTGTCGGCCGTCACCTTTTGCGGGTCGAGCGTGCCTCCGTAGAATGCCCAGGTCATCGAGTCGGCGGGACGGATATCACCCGGGTTGCGAGCGGCCCCTTCGGAGAGTGTGGCCGCGTAGGTGAACGGCATCTGGCTGGGAATTTGCCAGCGCTCGGTCACGATCATTTTGAGATTCTGGCTCTTTTCCTGCGTGGCCTTGTTGAGAAAATCAAGCACGCTCCAGACCAGCGTCACCACGCACACGAGCACGACGGTGCCCAGCCCGGTGAGAATCGTCCGCACTAAATTGCGGCGCAGGTTTTTCAGGATTAAGAAGAAGAACTTCATGGATGATAGGTTGACCGCCCGGACGGGGCTCCGCTAAACCACCGTCAGGTTCTCCACAAGTTTACCTTTCTCGAGATGCAGGATCCGGTCGGCGCGCTCGGCGGCATGGATGTCGTGCGTCACAAGCAGAATCGTCTTCTTGAGCGCTGCCTGAAGCTCCTGCAAGAGATCCAGAATCTCCTCGGCACTTGTGGCGTCGAGGTCGCCGGTGGGTTCATCGGCGACAATCAGCGTCGGATCGGCCACGATCGCCCGCGCAATGCCAACTCGCTGCTGCTGGCCACCGGAAAGTTGCCCGGGGCGGTGACGCATGCGATTCGTAAGACCGACCAGCTCAAGTGCCGTCAGCACCTGACGCTTACGCTCCTTGCCGCTCAGGGGCAACAGCAGCAGGGGCAGCTCGACGTTCTCGTAGGCCGACAGCACCGGCAGCAGGTGGTAAAACTGAAACACAAACCCCACGTGCCGCGTTCGCCAGCGCGCCAGGCGGGACTCGGACATGCTCGAGATCCGTTGCTCGCCAACCCAGACTTCACCTTCGCTGGGCCGATCAAGTCCCGCGATCAAGTTCAGGAGCGTCGTTTTCCCCGATCCACTGGGCCCCATCAGCGCAAGAAACTCGCCGGCCGGCACCGACAGGTTGAGATCTTTGAGCACGTCCACCTGCTCACTGCCGCGCGTGAAGTACTTGTGAACGTGATGGATGCGAAGGATAGCAGGGGAGGGCATTGGTGATCAGACTCCCTCGATTCGGTTGTGTTCCATGGAACCGCAAGCTTCAAGATACCACGGCGCCAAATATGCGGGTACTCGGGAGCAAAGTAATCGGCCGGCACGGCCGCGGGGCGGAAGACGCGGCAGCTTTCCGTACCGAGCCCGACGGACGGATTGGAAATCCATCCTACTTGAGAAACGACACCACGGCGCCCATCTCGGGTTTCAGGTAAACGCCTTCCTCGTCCGCTGGCACAGTCAGCTTCACGCGCACCGGCACGGCGCCTTTGGCGCGGTCGGCGATCGGCATCAGCCGCGAAACCTGGCCGTCGTAGACGCGGTCGGGATAGGCTTCCGCGCGAACCTTGCAGCGCTGGCCTTTGAGCACACGCGCGATGTCGCGCTCTTGAATAGACAGTTCGACTTCCAGGTCACTCAGATCGGCCATTTCGCACAGGCTGAACGAACCGTTGAAGGCAATCGGATTGACGATATTTCCTTCCTCGGCGTTTTTCTTCAAAATCGTGCCGGAAATTGGCGCACGGATCGTGCAGTTGCCCAGCCGCCACTCGGCGCGCTTCAGCTCCGCCTCGGCTTGATGCACTTGCGCCTTGGCCACCGCAATCCGTTCCACGCGAGGACCTTCGACCATTAGCTTGTGGTTGTTGCCCAGCCGCTCGACGCGGCGATCCATGGCCTTGAATTGCGATTCGGCTTGCTCGTATTCGTTTTCGGTGAGCACGCGGCTGTCACGGAGTTGCTTCTTTCGCTTCCAGTCCAGCAGCAGCATGTCGCGCTGGGCCTCGGCTTCGGCCAATTCGGCCAGGGTGGCGGCGATTTCTTCCGGACGATTGCCGCGCTCGAGCTCCTGCAAGCTCGACTTCGCCGCGCTTAAGGTGGCTGCGGCCCCGGCCGCGTCGGCTTCGTACTCGGTGGTTTCCAAAACGGCAAGCACCTCGCCTTTCTCGACCCGTCGACCTTCTTCAATGGCCAAGGACGTAATGCGACCACTGACCAGCGGACTCACTAAAATCTGGTGCGCTGGAATGATGTAGCCTTTGGCTTCGAGAATCACGTCGCCAGAGGATGCCACCGGAATGGTCCGCGAAGAAGGAGTTGGGGCGGGGGAGTCTCCTGCCGAGCCGCCGTCCGCGTCACGGCTCGGCAGGGGCAGCGCGATTGCCGTCGGCGGCGGTTGCCCGGCGCGGGTCGACGCCGCGCCTGCCGGCGTCGTCGCATCCACCAACTTGCCGAACCAACCTTGCTTGAGGGCGTAGTAGCCCAGACCAACGGCGCCAGCCAACAGACCCGCGAGCAATACAAAACGAACCACGCGCCGCCCCGCGCCGCGGGAGCGCATCTCATCGTCATCTGGCAGTCGCAGCGAACGCACACGGTCGGCAAGTGAACTGCCGACCACGGAAGATTCCATCTTCGACTCGCCGCCGGTTGTTTCGTCAAGAACGCGAGGCAATGGGCGATGGGCCACGAGATTACCGGTTGCGGACGAAAGAAGGCCAGCTAACAGCCGCGACTTGCCGCACGATCACGAACCCTGGCCGCCCGGACTCACACTATTTAATCGTATCAGAAGTTACGCGCCGGGCAACGGCTTAGGGCCCCGCACCAGGGCCAATCAGTTATCCGCTGGAGGGCCGGCTGTGCCGGCCGGATTCGCGTGACTTTCCCATCCACGGCCGGCAAAGCCGGCCCTACCAGGTTGCCGAACGTAAAACACGGATCGGCCGCGGGCCCCGCACGCGGTCAGGCATTGTTCATGTTTAGCGGTAACGGTGAGAGACTGCAATCCGATGGAAACTAACGTTTGTCAACCGACCGGTCGATACCTTGGGAATCTTCGGAGCGCTTGGCTCGCCGGGTCGGCGCCGTGCGGCTATTGCACGGAAGTTTCTCGCGACCGGTCGCCGATACCCAATCACTGTGAATGCTAGCTGGCGGGGCGCTCGTCAGGCTTTCGGGCCTGGCGCGCTGCGGCGTCGAGCCAGCAGCCCTGACCTACGATGAACGCAATCTCGTTTTCCAACGCGACCGCTTCGGCCATCTCCGAATTGGCCCAGCGGAAGCTGCGCGACAGCCCCTACTTCTTCTTGAAATGGCTCAACTGCCATTTCGACCGTGGCGTGCTGACGGTCCGCGGGCGCGTGCCCGATCGCCGCCTCCGCGAGTTCGCCGAGCGGATTGTAGCGAGCGTCGACGGCGTACACGCCGTCGACAACCAGGTGGAAGTCTGCGATCCATCGCAATGGGCGCGAAGCGCCTAGTGGAGTTAACACGCGCTGCGTAAGCACGTACGTCAAACGTTGGGGGAGTTGGGCTGGTCCCTTGCCCGTTGATTCGGACGAACCGCCAGGTCCGAGAGTTTGATGGCCGCCATCTGCTCGCGTGCGGCGCAGGCGACCCGGCCGAGCGCTTTGCGCAGAATCGCGTCTTGCTCCGGTGATCCATGGATGCCTTCCGGCAATGAAGTGTCGAGCGGACCTTCAATGGCTTCCATGATGTCGAGCAGCGAAATCTTGTCGGGGCTGCGGCCCAGAGCGTAGCCTCCTTCGACACCGCGCGTGGAGTGAAGAATTCCGTGGGTCACCATGTGACGCAGGATTTGCAGCAAGAATCGCTCGGGCATTTTCCCTGCCGCAGCGAGTTTGCTGCATGGCATCGGACGAGTTGACTCGGCTTCGGCCAGGCGAAGCGTCGCCTGAACCGCATAGAACACCGTGCGCGAAAGTTTCATTGTCAGCGGCCCTGCTGATGAAGCTCTGGCCGCGGCGTAATGCAGCCCTGCCCTGCTCTCACACCACGGGATTCGCCGCTACGAACCACAAGCCAAAGCCTGGGTGTCGACGGTGGTCGCACGCCACTCGATCCACCGCTTCCTGCAGAGGTCGAACAAGCGACCAACATCGGACGGATAGGGAAATCGTGCCTTCAAAAGAAGGCCGCCGGACAGGAGCCAGATCGGTGGTGCCCGGCAGCAGCGCGGCCTCCTCAGGATAATGGGGGGGGTCGAAAATACGACCGTGGCCGCGAATGAGTAACATGCACCGCCACGAGCTTGCCTCTTCTCGTCGCTTGCCATGCTTGCAATGCTTTTGAGTCTAATCGAATCATGGCGGACGTCAAACCTCGGTTTTGCGAATTCTTGACCATTGGACGGTAGAAAGTCGGCACGGCAGGGCATAGAATCGCGCAAGGTAACCCGCACCGCAACGTACAGGAAGCATTCGATGAACCGAATTGACACACTGATAGCCGCCTATCAATTCAATCGTACGAGGACGTTGGGCTTGCTCGAAGCAATCGACAAACTGGCAGACCCCTCGAAAGTGCTGGGCTGGCGTCCCGGTCCGGCGCGTGCCCACATTGGCTGGCAATTGATGCACATTGCCATCACGGAAGAGATTTTTGCGACCGAGCGGCTGGCTCCGCAGAAGGCGGGAGAATGGCCCGAGCTATGGCCAAATTATCGAGGCGGCAGCACGCCTGACGACCATCCGCCGACGATCGCGCTGTTGCGGGTGGTGCTCAACGGCTCGCGTTCGCACCTCCTGGCAACTCTTTCTGAGTACTCCGACGATCGGCTGAATGAAATTCCGGCGGCATTGGCTCAGCGAGGACTGACGGTTTTGGACGTACTTCACATCATTGCTTGGCACGAGGCGCATCATCAAGGCCAGGCACATCTTACGCTCAATCTCTACAAGGCCGCGAACGGCCAATAAGCGATCTTATTGCGTAACCGTTCACGGGCCAAGAGAGGGGGACAGGCACATTTTCCCGGGAACCACGTTGGACAACCTCCTGACAGAACCCTGCGCCTCTGGCGAATTCGCCGGGAAAATGAGCCAGTCCCCGGCCCGTGAACGGTAATCTTATTGCAATTGCATTGCAAAACCATCGCTGGCTGGTAGAATCCACAACTCAGTTGCATTTGCATGCATTTGCATTTAGTTTCGTCGAACGGGTGAAACCCAGTTTCATTTTTATTTTGACATGCACCGTTGTGGAGGGCAGGAACCATGCGAGATCGCCGAGCCGGTTTCACGTTAATCGAACTCATGGTGGTAATCGCCATCATTGGTGTTTTGGTTGCCTTGTTGATGCCCGCGATTCAGGCTGCCAGAGAGGCGGCTCGCCGGACCCAATGCACCAATAATCTCAAGCAGATCGGCCTGGCGCTTCACAATCATCACGACGCACGGAAGCTGTTGCCCACTGGCTGGACCGCTTTCCAATCCGGCACGCTGACACCCGATGCCGAGGGTGAGCCGGGCTGGGGTTGGTCGGCAGGAATCTTGCCCTATTTGGAGCAAGGCACTACCTCGGTCCGTGTGCAGGAAAAGGTCGCCATCTTGGACTCGATCCATGATCCGGTGCGAACCACTGTGCTGCCCGACTTCATTTGCCCCTCCGAGCCTCTCGATCCTCTCTGGAAGCTTGACAAGGAGGACGGCTTGGGCGAACTGTGCGAATTGTCGCGATCGAACTACGTGGGCGTCTACGGCACGGGGGAGATCGAAGACGACCCCAGCCGAGGCAATGGCGTTTTCTTTCACAACAGCCGCATCAGCTTCAAGCAAGTCACCGACGGCCTGAGCAAGACGCTGATGGCGGGTGAGCGATCGAGTTTGCATGGCGGCTCGACCTGGCTGGGAATGATTTCGGGCGGCGACGAGGCGATGGCACGAATCGTTGCCGCTGGCGATCACACACCCAATCAGCCTGACGGACATCTCGACGACTTCAGCAGCCACCATACGGGCATCACGCTGTTGGTGCGGTGCGATGGTTCGGTCGACGCCGTTGCCGACGACATCGAAGGATCGGTGTTTCAAGCCCTCTGCACCCGCGCGGGCAACGAGATTGTGCCGGGCAATTGAGGGTGGGTTTCCTTGCCCCGCGTGCGCGCTATAATCCATCTTGTCCATGGATTACTCACCCAGACGCGGTTTTCACATGCAAACGCTCGCAAAACCCACGACGCTCGCGGAGTTGCGCGCGAGCGGATGGGTTTCGAAGTCCGTCAAGCAAGAGATTTACGACAACTTTCTCCGCATGCTGACCAGCGGCGAGGAGTTATTTCCCAGCATCCTTGGTTTCGACGACACGGTGATTCCGGAGATTAATCTGTCGATCCTCGCCAGGCATGATCTGCTTTTCCTGGGCGAAAAGGGCCAGGCCAAGAGCCGGCTGATGCGTGCGCTCGTGCGGTTTCTCGATGATGAGATCCCGTACCTGGATCTTCCCAACTGCCCGGTCCACGAAGATCCGTTTCATCCAACCACCGGTGTAGCCCAGCGATTTTTGGCCGACACGCCCGAGGACGAAGTACCGATTGCCTGGTGGCCGCGCCAGAAGCGTTATGCCGAAAGGCTGGCGCCGGGCACCAAGTTCGCCGACATTATCGGCGAGATCGATCCGGCCAGGCTGGCGGGCGGAGCCAGCATGTCCGCGGAGGACGCGCTGCACTTCGGCCTGATTCCCCGCATGCACCGGGGCATCTTCGCCATGAACGAATTACCGGAACTCGACGAATTGGTGCAGGTCGGCCTGTTCAATATTCTGGAAGAGCGCGACGTGCAGATTCGCGGCTTTCCCGTCAGCTTCGATATCGACGTGCTGATCTTGTTCTCGGCGAACCCCGCCACGTACAACCGCTCGGGCAAGGTCATCCCGCAGCTCAAGGACCGCATCGGCTCGATCATTCACACGCACTATCCGCGCGAGCGCGATCTGGGCATCCAGATCACGGAACAAGAAGCCGGCGTCAGCCTGGATGGCGAGTTTCCCGTTGCCGTGCCCTACTTCATGCGAGAGATCAATGAAGAGATCAGCCGCGCGGCCCGCAAGAGTAAGTTCGTCGATCAGCAGTCGGGCGTGAGCGCCCGGTTCAGTATCGCCAATTATCGAACGATGGTCGCGTCGGCCAGGCATCGTGCCGCAGTGCTCGGCGAGAAGCCCTCCGTGCCGCGGATCAGCGACTTAGGCCACTTGTACGCCTCATCGCTCGGCAAGCTCGAACTCGATCTGATGGGCAGCCATCAGATGAGCGACCGACAGGTGCTCGACGCGATCGTAGCCGAAGCGATCAGCAAGGTCTTTGGTGAATACGTCGATCGCCATGGCCTCGACGAGATCAGCCAGATTTTCAGCGAAGGCGTGAAAATCGAAGTCGGCGACCTGTTGCCGAGCTCGCACTATGCCGAGCGGCTCAAGCGCGTGCCGCCGGCGTGGGACAAAGCGTTTGAAGTCAACGCCTCGAGCGATCCCGCGATGCGTGCAAGTTGCGTGGAGTTTGTGCTGGCGGGGCTGTACGCGGCCGATCGCATCAGCCGCAGCCAGAAACATGGAAGGATTACATACGAGATTGGTTAGCGGGTTGCGCTCCGTCAGCCAATTTGGCCTGAGGAACCAGCCACTGACGTCCCCGATCGAGCGGATGCGCATTCAGTCCGGCCTCGCGCAAACGGTCGACAAAACTGGCCGGCCCATGGGTGCAATAAATCTCGCGCGGTTGAACTCGCTCAATGGCTTCAAAAAGATCGTCGTAGTCGGCATGATCCGACAGCGGGATGGCATGATCGACGCCCAAGCGAAACCTGGTGGCTGCGTGAGCGGCCCAACCCGTCACGGCGAAAGTTACGGTCTTTTTGAGTCCGCGCAAAGGGTACGTCTGCTGCATCCGCGGCGGCACCACGACCGCGTGCCCCGCGAGCGGCCCATCAGCGTACCGATGCATATCGCCAAGATCCACGCCGCACGCTCGGTAAATCTGGCTGACCTCGTAGATTAACGGATGCTGGAGAACGGGAATGCCGGCCAGGGTAAGAATGCGCGTGACTTCCTGGCTCTTGCCGAGCACGTACGCCTCAACAATCGGCGTCGCGCCCTCGGCCAGCGCCTGGTAGACCAACTCAAGAAGCCTGCCAATCACCTCGTCGCGCGGCGGCAGTCGATAGGCGGGATCGCCAAACGTGCTTTCGATCACCAGGATCTCGGCCCGCGGCAACTCCGCGGTTCGGGCGGTGGCCGATTCGTCGAGCTTGAAGTCGCCCGTGTAGAGCAAACTCGTCGTGCCGTCGTCGGCCAACAACATCGCCGAACCCAGGCAGTGCCCGGCGGGATACGTGGTAAGCCGCATGGAGCCTAACTCGACTGGCTCGCGATAGGGCAGCTCCCGCAGCGGGCGGTTGCCAAACTTGTGATGGTAGAGCTTCGCCGTTTCAGGGGTGCAATAGGCAAACTCATGCCGCGCCATGTGATCCGCGTGCGCGTGCGAAATGAATCCTCGCGGCTGCCGACGCCGCACGTCGATCGCCAGATCAATCGCCGTCAGCTTGAGTCCGCGATCGTAGTGAAACATTTCACTGCCGCTATTTCACTGCCGCTATTTCACTGCCGCTATTTCACTGCCGCTATTTCACTGCCGCTATTTCACTGCCGCTATTTCACTGCCACTATTTCACTGCCGCCACCAGGTTACCGTGCGGATTCAGTCCGGCCGCTTTCCAGACTTGATCGAAGGCGGCGCTGGCAGCCTTGACGATCTTATCGCGTCCCTGGCCCGCCATGTTGCCCTTAACCGGAGACGGCGTAATCGGACCGGCGTACCGGATTCCCCCCAGTGCCGTCAGGATCCCGGCGCAGTCGATGACGCCGGTCTCGCCGGGCAGGCGGCGTGCTTTGCCTGTTGCGCTGGTGGCCGTCACATCGGGATCGCAGTCCGCCAGATAGACGGCCACAATCTTGTCGCCGGTGAGCGATCGAATTTGCTCCAGCGTTCCGCCTCCCAAATACCAGTGCCAGGTGTCGAGCACCAGCCCCAGATTCGTCGCGGGCACGCTCCGCAGCAACATCAACACCTGATCGACCGTTTGAACAAACTGATACGCCCGCCCCTTCTTGTGGCTGGCCGGCGCGATGAATTCCACGCCCAGGCGGATGCCGAAGGGATCAACCGCGGCCGCCAGCTCGCCGAGCCTGCGGCGATGATACTCATAATTCTCATGAAACGGCCGCATGTCACCGGCTGGCTCGATCGCTGTGATCGCCCGTTGGCACCCCAACTCCTTGGCGAGTTCCAGATAGCTGGTTAGCGCGGACAGATCTCGCGTGTAATGATCGGGATCATCGTGCCATTCGACGGGCAATTGGAAGGCTGAAAACTTCAATCGAGCGCTTTCGTACGATCGCCGCGCTTTGGCGATTCCGACCGCCTTGACTTGGGCCGCGAAATCAACGATATCGAGGTCCAGCCCTTTGAACCCGTACGACAGCGCAAGTTCGATAATCTCGCTGGGCGTGCCCGACACCCCGAGTGCTTCCGTTCTTAGATTCTTAAACATCATACTTGGCGTTCTCTGACCTAAACTGGCATTATGTCAAGTTCCGGCCGCGCAAGGAAGCGACGAAAATGGGGGGCATCGAGTCGAGCGGTTTCGCGAGCTGGATTTCCGTTCTGCCAACTTCGGGATGTAATTTGTCGCCCGTCTTAAGGCGGAACTCCAACCTGGCCGACACTCCAGCCCTGCACGCCTTACACCTTTGCACATCATGACCCTTTTTGAAGCCATCGTCATCGGAGTCGTCCAGGGTCTTACGGAGTTCCTGCCCGTCAGCAGCACAGCGCACATGAAAATTGTTCCGGTTCTGCTTGGATGGAAAGATCCCGGCTCGGCATTTTCGGCGGTAATTCAGATCGGCACCCTGGTCGCCGTCCTGGTCTACTTTTGGCGCGACCTTGTGCAAATTGCCATCGCCATGGGACATGATGTTCGGCACGGTAAACTCGTCAGAACCGCCGAGAGCCGGCTGGGCTGGATGATCGCGGTCGGAACGGTGCCCATCGTCATCCTGGGCCTGCTCTTCGAAGACCCCATCGATCATGCCTTGCGTTCGCTGTATGTCATCTGCGCCGCACTGATCCTCGTGGGGATGCTTTTGGCGCTGGCGGAATGGTGGCTTGGCACCGATTGCCGCACAGGTCGCGACTTGAGGCAGATTACATGGCGCGACGCTGTCATCGTTGGATTGGCCCAAGCCGCAGCGCTCGTGCCTGGCACGTCGCGTTCCGGCGTCACTTTGCTGGGCGGACTGGCAAGCGGGCTGAATCGAGAAACGGCCGCACGATACTCCTTCCTGCTATCGGTGCCCGCGGTTTTCGCTGCTGGAGCGTACAAGCTGTTCAAACAACGCGATGCCTTGCTTGGCAGTTCGAGCCAGGCAATCAACCTGCTGGCGGGTTTGATCGCGGCGGCGATCGTAGGTTACCTCTCGATCGACTGGCTGCTGCGCTATCTGCGTAAACGGACAACGCTGGTTTTCGTGGTGTACCGAATCGCGCTGGCCAGCCTGCTGTTGGCAATGCTCCGCAGTGGAACGATCACTGACAACTTTTCCACCGCGCGTCACAGCGAGCGGATCGGCAAAAACACGGCGAATCGACACTCTTGTGCAGGTCTTGAAGAAAATCCGCTTGCACAGGGACTAATCCGTGCTATCGTGCAGGTGCCGTGGTGATGTATCTCGGACCCATGTACCGGGAAGCGATCTTTTATCCCGGGGCGTCAGGGTATCGCTTGTCGATGCAATCCCGTTTACGGGAGCGCCGATCGCATTGGGAACATCAACACGGCTTTTTTTGCATCGGCAGCTTCACGACTCACTCGCCGGCCACGAGACGCAGGGCGACGTTAAACTCCTGGCCTTGTCGGATCACCTTGAGCACAACTTCGTCGCCGGGGCGTTTGGCTTCGACGAGGCTGAGAAAGTCGCCGGCCGTGTTCACTTTTTCGCCGTCGACGGCCACGATCATGTCGGCCTGTTCGCGGTCAATCGTTTGCGTTTCATAAACAAAGGGGCCTTTCGACTTGCGCTGCTTGACGAGGCGAAAGCCTTTTAAGCCCGCGCGCTCGGCAGGGCCGCCCGGCTGCATCGTGGCAATAATCAGTCCCTGTTCGGTTTGCATCACCCTGGTGATGCCGGTGTCGGGACGAATGACTTTGCCTCGCTGGATGAGCTGCGGCACCACGCGGGCAATACTTGCCGCGGGAATGGCAAAACCCACTCCGGCGCTTTGCCCCGTGGCGCTGGCGATTGCGGTGTTCATGCCGATCAGTCGGCCGTTGGAATTAAGCAGGGGTCC
>SXHT01000294.1 GCA_005773095.1 Planctomycetaceae bacterium | reverse complement strand
TTTTTCTTTCAATATTTGGCTTCAAAGCAGCGTTATTGTACGAGCCGCACCTTGGGATTGGTGATGATTTCTTCGAAGATGTCGACCAGCCGCTGCTCGTACTGGGCGGGATTGCCGCTGCCGCGGGCGCTCTGGCCGTTACCGTCGGCCGTATCACCCATCCGGGACATTCGGTCCATGAAGTCGTAGTCCGTTCCCAGGCCGAGGCCGACGGGGTAAACCTGCCACCTCTTGGCCTGCATCATGGCCGACTGCATGAGCGGCGCGTCGACCCAGTTCCGGCCATCCACGTAGTAGTCGCCGTTCGGGTTGTTCGCGATGTAAGAGTTAATCTGAGGATCGGGCGTTTCATACAGATTAGGAACGCCGTCGGTGAGTAGAACAACAACCTTGTTGGCTGAAACGCGACCCAAGCCCCCCTCTTTGGTGGGTTTGATATGGTTGTTAGCCGCGATCAGACCCGACTCTGTTGCAGTGGTCGTGCCAATGTCCCCACAGGACTGCAGCCTGGTGCAAGCGGTCATCGCTGCTCGATAGTCGCCTGTTAGCGACTGCTGAATGACGGGCCCGCCATTGACAAGGGTGTCGAAGGTGATGACCGAGACCCAGTCTCGCTGGGTTTTGTCGGAAATCTGATTATTGTGGTCGTCCACGATCTGCATGGCGGCAATGAGCGCCCTGCGCGCCGCGTGTTCCGGCTGCGATCGGGGTGGAAAAGTGAAAGTGCCGGCGGGCGTGGCTTCCGAATGGAGCGGGCAGCTCGCATTGTTCATTGAGAGCGGCGTATAGGAATTTCCGTCGGGCTTCAGTTCGCGGCCAAAATCCATCATGAATTGGACGTAGGTTTGGTACCCGATTCTGTTTCGGAAACCCCGCGGAACACTGGAGGAGACGGAGGGATAGATCGAGCGATTCGGATTATTGAAGCCGGTGATCCGGTCGGGATCTTGATTGGGCGGCAACGTGCCACGGTTGTACGGGGGACAACCGGGCGAGAGTGGGGTGCCATTGGCGGTCAGCACCGATTGAGCCGTGAGGACTTCCACCCAGAAGGCGCCGGGTCCCATCGCTATCGCATTGTCAAGACTGACCGGTTGAATCCGCGGCCATGCTGCGCCGCGATTCCAATCGGCGATCCAATCAAAGCGGTGCGTTGGAATGGCGCCTGCTGGCGGTAGGGGGGGCTGGGGACTGGGTGAAGGACTGGGCGAGGGACTGGGTGAAGGACTGGGCGAGGGACTGGGTGAGGGACTGGGTGAGGGACTGGGTGAAGGACTGGGTGAAGGACTGGGTGAAGGACTGGGTGAAGGACTGGGAGCCGGCGTGCCTGGCGCCGTGGTGCTGATCGACCGGGGCCTGATAATGTAATCGAGGTATTTTTCCCAGTAGGCATAGTTGGTGCCGCTGTTCGGTGCGGGCATGGCGCTGGGCATGATGACCGCGATTTGATTGTCGATCAACCACCTGTAGGCCTTTTGTTTACGCGCCAGCTCATTGTCACTCGCCAGGATTTGGTAGCTTGCCGGCACCAGACTGTTGGCGAGCGGGCCGTCATCGGTGGTCAATTCCGCATAGGCGTAATCGTCCGCCACGATGCCCAGCGGCTCCCCAATCCATTGCGTTGTACCGGGATAGGCGCCGAAGCCGAAGTCATCGTACAGGTCTTGCATGAGTTTGGAGCCGACATTTGGAAATCCCTGTGAGCCAAAGGTGCTGTCGATGGCGCCGGTGGCCCAACATGGTTCCGCGTCGTCGTTCATCGAACCGGACAGATCGACGACGAAGGCGATGTCTCGGGGATTGGCCATGGCCACCGCGGAGGCTTGCACTTCGAAATCGGTCATGCCGAAAATGCGGCCGAAGAACAGCGCGTTGCCGCCGGTTTGATCGTTACGTCGCGTCGTAACGCGGATTGAATTGCTTGGCGTGGAGCTGGGAGTGAAACTACGGGTCTTGGTGTCCCAGGTGCCGTACTCGACGTCCGCGTCTTGAAGATTGACCACTTTTCCGCCCGCCTTCTGATAGCCGGCGAATCGCTGGGCTTCAGCGACAAGAGCCGCCCGCGTGTCGGTCATCACTGCGGCGCCGGCCATCGCCGAGGCGTCCGCCGCCACTTGCAACTGGGTACGCACCAGCACCATGTAACCGACATCCAAGGCGAGTGCCAGCATGCCCAACATGATCACAATTAGAAATGCGGACAGCACCAGGATGGCGGCGCGGCGATCACTACGTTTT
The DNA here is from genome assembly GCA_005773095.1 of Planctomycetaceae bacterium. Lineage (GTDB taxonomy): Bacteria > Planctomycetota > Planctomycetia > Pirellulales > PALSA-1355 > SXHT01. The sequence goes on along the minus strand of SXHT01000294.1, from coordinate 9,358 downwards.
GACAGGCGACGGGTCATGACCATAAGTCTCCAAACAGATTGACGAGGGTTGTCTCGAGTCGCATGTGGACCGAACGTGGGAGGTCAACTTAGTTCCTGCGCACCTTTGCGTCCCAAGGCCCGCAAGGTCCACAAGACAAGAGACAAGCAAACGTGTGTCGAAAAACCCCCCGCGTCAAATGCCTAAGGGGCTAAAAGAAGGGATGCCGGCCTGTGTTGACGATTCGTGCTTTGCGACGTAGTGGTTTAGCAACGGTGCGGCCGTGCTGCGACAGGGATCGTCGAGCGGCTTCGCCGCGACCGGCCACTCCCTTGGCACGCATCGTTACGGCGAACGTTTCGGTTATGCCGATTTAACCGTTTGCGCAGTTCGTGCCGGTGCGTACGATTCCTTACTCCTTGGGAAGACACTCATGGCTGGTGCAGCGCTACTCCTGGTTGACGATGATCGGCACGTGCTCGAAGCGATGTCCGAATGGCTGCGGGAACAAGGATACAAAGTCGACGTAGCTGTAAACTGTCAATCGGCGCTGGCGCAAATCGACAAGCGCGCCGCGGACCGCAAGCCCTATGAAGTTGTGCTCTGCGACATTCGCCTGGGGGATGGCGATGGTTTTGACGTCCTGGCCCATTGCCGCGAGAACCATCCCGGCAGCACCGTGATTCTGCTCACCGGTTATGGCACCGTCGAATCGGCGGTCGAGGCCATTCGCGCCGGGGCCTTCGACTTTCTGACCAAACCGCTGATCGATGAAGAATTGGAAATCTCGATCGAGCGGGCCCTGCGGCAACGCACCGTGATCGAAGAGAACAGGAATCTCAGGCAGCAGCTCGACGACCGGTTCGGCATGGAGAACATTGTCGGTCGCGATCACCGCATGGTCCGGGTGTTCGAGATGGTCGATGCTGTGGCCGACACCAGGGCCACCGTGCTGATCAGCGGCGAAAGCGGCACGGGAAAATCGCTGATCGCGCGGGCCATTCACCGTCGCAGTGCGAGGCGCGACAAGCCATTTGTCGAAGTCGCCTGCGGCGCACTGCCTGAGAACCTATTGGAAAGCGAACTGTTCGGCCACGTCGCCGGTGCGTTCACCGGGGCCACGGGAGACAAAGTCGGCAAATTCTTGCAGGCCAACGGTGGGACGATCTTCCTCGACGAAATTGGCACCGCCAGCCCGGCCATGCAAGTCAAACTGCTCCGCGTGCTGCAAGAGCTTGAGTTCGAGCCTGTCGGCGGCAATAAGACTTTCCGCGTCGACACGCGCGTAATTTTGGCGACCAACGAGGATCTGGCGAAAAACGTAACCGATGGCAAATTCCGCCAGGACTTGTACTATCGGATCAATGTGATCAACGTCGAATTGCCGGCCCTGCGCGATCGCATTGCGGATATTCCCACCCTGGCGCGGCATTTCCTGGAAGAAGTGTGTCGGGAATCGGGCCGGCGTGTCCGCGATTTTTCCGACGACGCCATCGCCGCTCTGCAAAACCATCGGTGGCCGGGAAACGTTCGCGAGCTGCAGAATGTCATTGAACGGGCCGTGCTCTTGGGTAAGAGCGACCTCGTGACGCTGGATGACTTGCCACGACAACTGGCATTGGGCGCGCCGCTGCGCGTGGAACCGCTTGGCAATCGCTCCCTCAAAAAGGCACTAGAGGCCCCCGAGCGGCAAATCATTGAAGACGTCTTGCAGTCCAACGGTTGGAACCGTCAGCTCACGGCCGAAACGCTGGGAATCAACCGCACCACGCTCTACAAAAAGATGAAGCGGCTTGGCTTGGAAGACGCGGGACATCCCGTGATGTAGCCAGCCCCCAAAGCCTGAAAGCCGGTGCGATGGCTGGCAAAGGCCGCAAAACGCGCGCCCGCCACATGGCAGCAGCTGGCCGGCGGGCTTTCGCCATTCATTCGCTTCGTTTGTATTCACATTCCGGCCGACAATACTCCCAGGGTAACCCCTGGACACGTCCATCCTCCCGAGGGGACCGATGAAGAAGTTCTTGTTGATGTTTCTGCTTGCGACGGGTGTTTGCGCTGCGGGCGACCGTGTCGAAGCGGGCCGTCGCGCGGCGACGTCGCGCTACGGAGAGTGGGTTCGAGTGAATCATAACGGCACGACCACGTACCGCTATGTTTATCGCGGCTACACGAACGGCTTTCCGCCGCCGGCCATGTATTACTATGGCTATCCGCAGAGCGGATACACCTACGGAACTGGGCTGTAGCCGCCCCTGGGAAGTGGACGACCGATCCACCGGCCGGGGACTGGCTCATTTTCCCGGCGAATTCGCCAGAGGTGCATCCTTCTGCCAGGAGGTTATCCAACCTGGTTTCCGGGAAAATGTGCCTGCTCCCCAGGCTTTGAGTGTGAACGGTTACGGCTGACCTACGGTTTGCGCTTACGGTCGAAATAGACCTGCACGAGCGCCGCCACTCGTTCACCCGCGCGAGCCACCAGGTACGCCGCGAAAAAGAAAGTTGCGAATACGGTGGCGGCAGCCGTCTCTTCCATGGCGCTCTCGGCTTTGAACAGCGTACGGGTAAACAAGAGTCCGCCCACAAACAGGACGGCAACGCAGATCGACCATAACAGCACCTGGGCAAGCCAGAGCAGATCGACCATGGCCCAACCACCGGTCGCACTTTCCAGCGGACTCTCCTGCGGACGAACCGCGCCCCGAGCCTCAGGCCCCACGACGGCCGGCGGCGAAAACAGATTGGCCGAGACGCCGGACGGCAGCGAAGCCAGTGGAGGCGTTTTGTCGATGGCGCCCGTGATCGCCGCGACCGTGGCGGGGGGCATCGTCTCGGTGGGGCCATTGCCAACCGGCGGCGCAACGATCGATGGCTCTTGCACGTCGGCGAAAAGGCCCTTCACTCGGGCGGCAGGCGCCCAGCCATCCATGCCCTCGCGCCAAATCAAGTCCTCGGGCAAAATCGTACGCGCGATGGCAAGCTGCTTGAGCTCCGTGGCCGAGACGGGCCCAAGCTGCTGATCATTTTTCGCGTAGAACCAAAAAACTTCGGCCATCAGTTTGCCCTGCGGGGCAGCCATCATGGCTGCCTTGGTACGTCACAAATTCACAGCCAGCCGTTACTCCCGCTGCAGCACCACGAACCGGTTGCCGGCTTTGGTGCGGACCAATAGCAGGATACCATCCTTTAGCGATTCCTTCTTCACGGCTGCTTCGAACTCGGTCGCGCTCTTGATCTCTTGCTTGCCGACCTTCAGAATCAGCATGCCCGGTCGCACACCCTGGGCAAATGCGGCACCGTTGGGATCGGCCTTAGCGACGAGCGCCCCCGATAGCCCCTGGAAGCCGAGTTGCTCTGCCTGGTCGGCCGTCAGATCGGTAACGTCGAGGCCCAACTCGGCGCTTTCCACCAACGCCGGGTCCGACTCTTCGTCGCTCGACGAGCCCTCGTCGCTTGCCAACCTGCCAAAATCCTTGGGTAAGGACTTCGAGGCGACTTGAACCTCAATCGACTTTCCGTCTCGCAAGACTTCCAACTTGCTCTTGGTGCCCAGCGTGGTCCGTTCGACCAGCTCTTGGAGCTCGCGTGGATTGTGCACGGCGCTGCCGGCGAAACTCTTGATCACATCTCCGACCTTAAGTCCGGCCTCAGCAGCCGGAGAACCTGGAAAGACCTCCGACACGAGCACTCCCGAATTGCGTTCGACTCCGAATTGCTCGGCCAGCTCTTTCGAAATTTCGCCGATGGCCACTCCGAGGTAGGCGCGTTGCACCTTACCTTCTTTGACCAACTGCGGAATGACCCACTTGGCCAGGTTGACCGGCACGGCAAAGCCGATTCCGTTGAAGCTGCCGGTGTTCGTGGCAATCGCGGTGTTGATGCCAACGACTTCGCCGTCGAGGTTGACGAGAGGACCGCCGGAGTTGCCGGGGTTGATCGCCGCAACCGTTTGCAAGAACTTTGCCCGACGAATCGAACCTAGCTCGCGCCCTTTGCCGCTAATGATTCCGGCACTGACGGTCTGCTCCAGCTCAAACGGATTGCCGACGGCGATCACCCAATCGCCAATTTCAAGATTGTCGGAGTCGCCCATTGCGGCCACGGGCAGATCGTCGGTCGCTTTGATGCGTACCACGGCCAGATCGGTTTGGTCATCGGTCTTGATGTCATAGCCCTTGTACTCGCGCCCGTCGGCAAGATGCACAATCACTTCGTCGGCGCCAGCCACCACATGATTATTCGTCAGCACGATACCTGCTTTATCGATAATCACGCCGCTGCCCATGCCTTCACGGGGTTGCTGACTGGGGAATTGGAAGTTGTGAAAACCCTCTCGATCGCCGCCAAAGAAATCCTCAAAGGGCGTCCCCTTGAACGGATTGTCTTGCGGACCTTGCCGTCCACGCAACTCGCGCTTGACGACTTTGGCCTTGATCTTGCTGCGAACCGTTACGACCGACGGCATGGCCACTTCAGCCGCCTTGCGGAAAGCCCGAGAGAGTGCATTGGCATGCGCTTTGGTTTCCTTGTCGGCGGGTTGCTGGGCCTGTGCCAGGTTCGCGCCGATTGCCAGCGAGGTCTCGCTGACGCGGGGCGATTGCCACCCGATCCATGCCAGCGTGAGAAGTCCCGTCAGTGCCGTGGCCGCCAGGAGCTTGGAAAAAACGCTGCCTTTCCGAAACGATAATTGCCTCATGACCTATGCTCCTCCTGTAAAAAAAGTGATTGCATGGGAATAGCGATGGCTTTGCCATCGCTGCAACTGCCTTGCCGGCGGCAATGAAGACTGCCTTCCCAGCAGCAATAAAAGGGCTCGTGGCCCAGCTCCCTTGTTGGAACGGACTACCTAAATTGTTTCCGATGCAGGATTATTCTTGCTGGGCCGGCAACGGGGCAAGGCGGAATTTACCCAACCGGTCCCGGCGATTACCGCAGGGTTCAGGGCAGGGGACTCGGGACGATGCCCTGCCAGGCATCGGCGATTTGACAGAAATCGTGTTCGCAGTTAGGTTTACAGCATTCGCACTGTCCTGGATTGGTCCCCTCGTCACCATGCCGCAGACTACACGATCTGGTTTGTTGCACTCTCAGATTTCCGATTTGGAACGATGCGAACGTTGCGAGCGCCGCATTGGCTATACGTTTCGCGACAAGGCGCAGCTCGTCTCCGCTTTGACGCATGCTTCGGGCGCCCAGCATCGGCTGGCTTCGAACGAACGTCTGGAGTTCCTGGGCGATGCCATTTTAGGCGCTGTTGTCTGTGAATTGCTATATGGCCTGTATCCTGATTATTCAGAGGGGGACCTGACGAAGATCAAGTCGGTCGTCGTCAGCCGCCAAACCTGTGCCAAGATCAGTGAGGCCCTTGGCATGCAGGAGTTCTTAGTGCTCGGCAAAGGGATGACCACGCATCCCACGGTGCCCCCCTCGGTTCTGGCGGATGTATTCGAGTCGCTAGTGGCTGCCATCTATCTCGACGGCGGTGACGCCGCCGCGCGGGAATTTTTGCATCGTTTCATAGGTCCGGAAATTGAACTGGCGGGCGCGGGCGAGCTGGGCGGCAACTACAAATCTCTTTTGCAGCAGCTCGCACAACGAGAGACCGGTTCGACGCCGACCTACCAATTGCTGGATGAGAAAGGCCCCGACCACAGCAAGTGCTTTAAGGTTTCCGCCCAGGTCGGCAAGATGCGCTATCAGCCCGCCTGGGGTCGCAACAAAAAAGAAGCCGAGCAACGAGCCGCCCGCAACGCGCTGGCTGAACTCAATCACGAACCGGTGCCGTTTCCATCGGCTTAGTGCGGCCATCACCCTGCTCCCCGGCATCGTGGCCGAAAGTGGGAGTTTGGATTAGCGGAAATCCCGAGATTGCGAGCTCACTCCTGCCAGCAGTTCACTCAGATCTTCCAGTTTCGCGACCAGCACGTGAATCACACCCTGTTTGCTCTGCAGCCGGCCGTGAGCCACCATCGCGGTGGACGTGCGGGCCACGCGATGAAAGCGGGCCCACACGTCTTGGCGAACCACCAGGTTTGACACGCCGGTTTCGTCTTCGAGCGTGACAAACATGATGCCCTTGGCCGTGCTGGGCCGCTGGCGCACCAGCACGAGCCCGGCCACACGCACCATCCGGCCGTTGCGGATTCGCGGCAATCGGTTGGCCGCGATCACTCCCAACGCATCTAACCGCGCTCGATGGAACGAAACCGGATGCGCCCGCAGCGACATGCCCGCAGTTTGATAATCGGCGACCACCTGTTCGGGCATCGACATCTCGGGAAGCGCAAGCGGCGAGACCTGATCAACGTCGCTGCCGGCAAACAGCGGCAACGATTGGGAGCGTTTGTCTTGGGCCAGCGCATGCCACAACGCCTGTCTTCGCGACAGCCCCAGCGAGCCGAACACGTCGGCCTCGGCCAGCTTCACCAGCACCGCGCGACCGAGCCGAGTACGGTGTAAGAAATCTTCCCACGACCGAAAGCGGCTGCCTGCGCGCGCCTGCACGATTGCTTGCACGTGCGATTCCGAGAGTCCGCTGATAATCCGCAAGCCCAGCCGGAGTTTAGCGGACGGGCTTGCCGGCTGTGCGTCAATCGTTGCGCCACGGCGGCGGGCAAGCCCGCCCGCTACGCAATCCTCTAAAGAGCAGTCCCATCCGCTCGCATTCACGTCCACGCCGCGGACTTCCACTCCATGTGCGCGCGCGTTGCGAACTAACTGCGCCGGCGCATAACAGCCCATCGGCTGGCTATTGAGCAGTGCCGCCGTGAAAGCTGCCATGTGGTAGCACTTGAGCCACGACGACACGTAGACCAATAAGGCGAAGCTGGCCGCGTGCGATTCGGGAAACCCGTACTCGCCAAAGCCGCGGATTTGCAGGAATACCCGCTCGGCGAACTCGGCCGACAGCCCGCGCGCGGTCATGCCGCCGATCAGTTTCTGGCGGAACTGTTCGATCACCCCGCTGCGTCGCCAAGCGCCCATCGCGCGTCGCAGTTGATCGGCCTCTCCTGGCGTGAACCCCGCCGCCACGACCGCCAATCGCATCGCCTGTTCCTGAAACAACGGCACGCCCAACGTTTTGCCAAGCACTTCGCGAATGGCCTCGCTAGGAAAGCTGACAGGCTCCTCGCCCGCTCTCCGCCGCAAATAAGGATGCACCATATTTCCCTGAATCGGGCCGGGACGAACGATAGCGACCTGGATCACCAGATCGTAAAACTCGCGCGGGCGCAGACGCGGCAACATGCTCATTTGTGCGCGGCTTTCGATCTGAAACACACCCATCGTGTCGGCCTTGCAGATCATGGCGTAGACGGCCGGGTCTTCTTTGGGCACCGTGGCCAGCGTGAGCGATTGGCCGGCGTGCTTCTCGATCAACTCGAAACTCTTGTGAATCGCCGTGAGCATGCCAAGCGAGAGTACATCCACTTTCAAGATGCCCAGCTCGTCGAGATCGTCTTTGTCCCACTCGATTACCGTGCGGCCGTCCATCGCGGCGTTTTCGATCGGCACCAGTTCGCACAAAGGACCTTGGGTCATCACCATGCCCCCCACGTGCTGGCCAAGGTGCCGCGGAAAACCCGTGATTTCCACCAGACGCGCGATCAACTGCTGTCCCAACAGAGAGTTGGGATCGATGCTTGCCTCACAACAACGGTCGGGCAACTGAGGATCGCCCCGGTAATGGTCGAGATTTTTTGCCAGCGCATCGACGCGATCAAGGGACAGGCCCAGCGCCTTGCCCACATCGCGCACCGCCGAACGCGGCCGATAGGTAATCACCTCGGCCGTCATGCCCACCCGCTCGCGGCCATATTTTTCGTAGAGATACTGCAGGACTTCTTCACGCCGCTGATGCTCGAAGTCGACATCGATGTCCGGAGCTTCGCCTCGTTCCTTGCTGATAAACCGCTCAAAAAGCACCGCGATCTGCTCGGGATCGACGCTGGTCACTCCCAGGCAAAAGCAGACCACCGAGTTCGCCGCCGAGCCGCGTCCCTGACACAATATGCCGCGACGCCGCGCAAACCGCACCAGGTCGAACACGGTCAGAAAATAAGCCTCGTACCGCAGCTCCCCAATCAGCGCCAGCTCATGCTCGATCAGGCCGCGAACTTTGGGAGGAATGCCCTGCGGATAACGCTTGCGAGCGCCGGTCCAGGTGAGTTGCGTCAGGTACTCCAGCGGCGATTCACCCAATGGAGCAAGTTCCACAGGATACTCGTAACGCAACTCGCCCAAACTGAACGTGCAACGGTCGGCGATCTCCTGCGTGCGGCGAATCGCATCCGGAGCGCGGGCGAAACGCGCCGCCATCTCCTCGGGTGATTTTAAATAACGCTCGGAGTTGGGAAACAATGCTGGAGTTCCAGCTTTAGCCGGAACTCCAGCGCTCAACTCCGCCACGGTACATCCCATTCGCACCGCCGTCAGCACATCTTGCAGCGGCAACCGGCTGCGGCAGTGATAATGCACATCCCCCGCCGCCACGAGCGCGATGCGCATCCTGCGGGAAAGCTGTAAGAGCTGCTCCAACCGACGATCGTCGTCCGGCCCGCGGTAAAGCTCGGCCAGCAGGTAACAGCGATCGCGGAAGACTTCACGGTATCGGCTGAGTTGGCAAGGCGATTCTCTTGCGGGAGGAGGAAGTCGGCGAGCGGAGGAGTGCGAGAGAGAGAGAGTCGCCAAGCAAGTGTCTTCCGCAAATCTCTCGCTCTCCCCCTCACGCTCTCCCCCACTCCTGCTCGCCACCACGCCGGCCAGCAACCCTTCCGCATGGGCCGCGATCTCGTCGAACGTCAGCCGGCACGCTCCCTTGGGCGCGGCACGGCGGCCGACGGTGATCAGCCGGGCCAGCCGCCCATACGCTTTGCGATCGGTGGCCCAGAGGACGACGGGCGGCGCATCGATGGGCGTAATCTCCGCGCCGACGATGAGTTTGAATGACGTCTCCTTGGCCGCGGAGTAAGCCCGCACCACGCCAGCCAAACTGTTGCGATCGGTAATCGCCAAAGCCGTATGGCCCAGCTCGACTGCCCTCGCCACCAACTCGTCGGGATGCGATGCACCTTCGAGAAACGAGAAGTTGGTCTTGCAGTGCAGCTCGGCGTATTGGGGGGCAGCACCCAAAGGGGACGCGCGCGCTCGACACCCTGGGGGATGGGCTGAGACAGGTTCACGGCGGCTGGTTTCAGGAATATCCGGCATGGCAACGCTTCACGAACTTCAGGATCGCCGGCGGCTCGGCAACTTCACGTAAGTGTACAAAAGATCATTTGTCGTGTCTGTACCCCCAGCGTCCGAGAAAGTCGGCGGCGACCGTAGGGCCGGCTGTGCCGGCCAGAGTTGAGCGATGTCGACATGCCGGCCGGAGTTGAGT
>SXHT01000293.1 GCA_005773095.1 Planctomycetaceae bacterium | reverse complement strand
TGCCCGGCAGGATGGACTGGTTTGCACCGATACGGGATGGCCGATTTTTTACGTTGGGCTTGGTGACGATGTGACGATCGACGGCGGCTGGTCGCAACTCCAGTCGCTGGCGGAGACGGCGGTCCGACGTTGCACGGCAGACGCAAAACTCCGCCCGACGATGGTCCATCCCGTTACACGGCAACCGTTGGATGGCAACGTCGGCTTAGGATTCCCGCGGGTCGTGGTCCAAACACAGGCCGGATTAGAGGGTCTTCGCATCACGGCCGTGCCGAAAGGGGGCGGCGGTGATGTGTTTGGCGCTTTTTTTCGCATGTTGCTCGCGGCCGATGGCATGCCGGGCGTGTTCAAATTCGTGCTTGATTGTTTTCGCGAGTCGACCTACGCCGGGAAAACGTGTCCGCCGAACATTATCGGCATCGGTATCGGCGGCACGCCTGAGCTGTGCATGGTTTTGGCCAAGGAAGCGGCGGTGCTGCGGCCAGTCGGCAGGCGGCATCCGGATTCTGACGTCGCCGCGATGGAATTGAAGCTGCTGGAAGCCTTCAACGATATGGGCGTGGGGCCGATGGGTTGCGGCGGAGTCACGGCCGCGATCGACGTACATATCGAGATCGCCGCCACGCATCCGGCCTGCACTGGCGTGGCCTTTAACGCCCAATGCCACATCGGTCGACGAGCCGTCGCCCGCTTCACGACTGAACAAGAACTCGTCTGGGAAGAGGATCCGCAATGGTTCCAGCGCTAAGTTCTGCTCGCGAGATTCGATTGTCGACGCCGCTGAGTGAAGCGGACGTGAGAGCATTGCAGCTAGGGGATCATGTCTATTTAACGGGAACGCTGTTTAGCGGCCGGTCGAGATTCCATCAGCGGGCGGTCGAAGAAGGCCAATTGCCCCCGATCGACTTCAAGCACGCAAACATTCTAATACACATGGGCCCGGTGATGAGGCGTCAAGCAGACGGCTGGCAAGCCGTCGGCATGGACCAGACTTCCAGCTTGCGATTCGAGAAGTGGGGACCGCAGTTGATTCGGCAACTAGGGCTGCGGGGGATCGTTGGAAAAACAACCATGGGCCCGGCAACCGCTGTCGCCATGCGCGACCATGGCTGCGTGCATCTGACCCGTGTTGGCACGCCCGGCAATCTGCTGGCCAAGAAAGTCAAACGCGTTATCGACGTGTTCAATCTCGAGGAATTCGGCATGACCGAAGCCACCTGGTTGATCGAAGTGGAAGAAATGGGGCCGTTCATCGTCGACATGGACGCTCGCGGCCAAAATCTTTTTGACGCTGTTGATCGCGCCACGGACGCAAAACTAGCCGCCATCTACCAGCGATTCGGGATCGCTGAGAATTTTACCTACCACCAAGCCTAGAACAAGGAACGCTTGCAATGACAACCTCTGCCCCGCCGTTGCCGCACAGGGTCGATGACCGCGACTGGTCCAAGCTGACTTTGGGAGAAAAGCTCAAGCAGATCGAAGTGGAAGGCTATTTGGTGCTGCCCGACTTGCTCAGCCCGCAGCAAGTCGGCCGCTTCCGCGAACTATCCGACCCAATGGAAACGAACTCCGCCGACTATAGCGACAAGCAGCGATCGCGACGGGACATTTGCTTTGACCACTCTGAATTGGCGATGCTGATCGCGCATCCGCCGACGCTGGATTTTTTGCGGACGCTTTTAGGCGACGACATCATCTTTTTAAGCGCCACCTATGCTCTGTCGCTTCCAGGCCATCCCGGCATTAGTTTGCACACGGACGGCCAGCCCTACGGCTCGGAGATTTTCGGCTACACCGGCTCCTGCCCGATCCAAGTGCGCGTGTTGTATTACATGGACGATCTGACCACGGATGTTTCGCCGTTCCTCGTCGTGCCGCGATCACATTTGTCAATGCACGCCCAGGGCAATCCGTACCTCCGCTACGCCAGTCACCCGGAGCAGGTGATTGTGCCCGCCAAAGCCGGCTCGGCGGTCCTGTTGAATCATCGCTGTTTTCACGGCAATTTTCCCAACAACGGCAATCGACCGCGGCGGATGCTGGCCTACCTTTACCGACCGGCTTGGGCAGGTCCCGTCGAAGCAAAAATCCCAGCTTGGCCCGCTGACAAGGTGAAACAGACGCCGGAAGCCGTGCGGCATTGGTTTGTGGACCGAAATGTCCGCCGCGGGTTTGATTTTCACCATAAGAACAAGCCGGACAACATGGCTAGTGAAGCGCCCGGCATCAGCCCCACTCGTTGGTCGCGCGGAGCGGAGGATGGCACCGGATGGCACCGCATGAAGATCGAACAAGCATTGGCAGTGCCGACTTGGGGCGGATACTTCAGCGAAGATCTAGCCGCCGTAAAGGCCGGCGCCGCGCGCGATGGCTTTTGCTTTGTCGGTCAAGCCGTCACTGCAGGATTTCAAGAGATACGACATCCGACCGAGGCGATTTCGATTGTCTTGCAACTTAGCGACGGCCAAGTCGTGTTCGGCGACTGCCTGACCGTGCAATATGCCGGCGCCGGCGGACGAGTGCAGCGGTTCAATCACGCCCAACAGCTCCGTCCCGCACGGCAAGTGTGCGACTATCTGCGCGGCCGTACCATCAGCGATTTTCGCGGCATGTGCGATGAACTGGAATCGCAGCAATTCGACATGGCTCTCAACCGCACGGCGGTGTTTTATGGCGTGTCACAGGCCCTGTTATTGGCTGTAGCCGCGCGCCGACAACTCACCGCTGCCGAAGTACTCGCCCATGAGCTTGGAACCGACCTACCCGAGGATGGCATTCCGATTTACGTCCAGTGCGGCGAAGATCGATACAATGGCGTGGACAAGGCGATTCTGCGGCGTGCTCCCGTTCTGCCCCATGGCCTCATTAACCACGTCGAACTAATTGGCGCGGATGGTGAAGTGCTGCTGAACTACGTCGATTGGATCGCCCGCCGCATCGAACGCTTCGGCGAAGAAGCCTATCGCCCCGAAATCCACATCGATACCTACGGCTTGATCGGCAAGATGTTCGACCATCGCGCCGATCGTATCGCGAGCTACCTCAACGAGCTTGGGCTGCGAGCCAACCCCTTCGAGCTATGCGTTGAGACTCCCGTGCTGATGGCGAGCCGTGCCGCGCAGATCGAGATGTTCGCAGCGATCCGAACGCAACTTCGGAAACTGGATAGCGACGTGCAAATCATCGCCGACGAATGGGCCAATGATGTCAATGACATCGAAGCATTCATCGCGGCTGAGGCGACGGACATGGTCAACGTCAAGTCTCCCGATCTTGGGTCGATCATTCACGCGGCTGAGGCGGTGCTGGCGTGTAAAGCCGGCGGTGTGCGTCCTATCCTGGGCGGCTCGTGCAACGACAGCGATCAGTCGGGCCGCGTCATGTGTCACGTCGCGCTGGCCAGCCAGCCGGCCTGGATCTTGGCCCGGCCGGGCATGGGCATCGACGAAGGATTCCAGATTGTCCACAACGAGATGGCCCGCACCTTGGCCCTGGTTGCAACGCGAAAGGCGGTGCCGGTATGAGATTGACCCTGCTGGGCACCGGCACACCTGCCCCCTCGGCGCGACGTGCCGCCTCGGGCTACGTGGTCGAAGCGGCGGGCGAGACGTTCGTCTTCGATCACGGCCCGGGCGCGCATGCGCGAATGCTTCAAAGCGGGATTCCGGTCACTGCGGTCACGAGGCTGTTCGTGAGCCACTTCCACTACGACCACTTCGCCGACGCCGCCTCGCTCGTCTTGCGTCGTTGGGATCAGGGGGGCGGCAAGTTATCGGAGTTGGCCATTTATGGGCCGCCGCCTGCGAAGCGAATCTTTGCGCTCATGTTCGGCCCCGGCGGAGTGTTTGAAGCGGACCTCGATGCACGGACCAAGAACGCCGCCAGCGTTGCTCTCTATCACGCCCGCGGCGGAATCGGCATTCGAGCCCGACCTGCGCCCATCGTGATGGAATTGAATCCTGGCGATATAATTCGCGAGGATCGGTGGGCTATCCGAACAGTCCAGACGCCGCACACCCAGCCGCAGCTCGTTTCGCTAGCCTTTCGTCTCGACTGCAACGAAGGAAGCCTCGTCTACAGCGGCGACACGGGACCGTGCGAAGCGCTGGTCGAAATCGCCCGAGGGGCGGACGTGCTGATCCACATGTGTCACTACATCAGCGGAACGGAGTTTAACGAAGCGATGACATGGGGCTGCGCTGGTCACAAACTGGCCGCCGAACATGCTCAAAAGGCCGGGGTCGGCACGTTGGTGTTGACTCATCTGACCGACCAGGTCGCCGCCGACGGCAACCACGAGCGTGTGCTGCAAGACATCGGCCGGATTTACAACGGACGTGTCATCTGGGGCGAGGATCTAAAACAAATCGAAGTGAGCGACCTCAAAAGTCGGAAAATCGAAAGCCCCTTATGAGAGAGAAACTGCTACCGACCGAGTTGATCGGCAGCTACGCCATCCCAAGCTGGTTGTGGCTTTTCATCGAACGCATGGAGCAGTGCGGCGATCTGGGTGAGAGTGACATTCAAGAAACGTTGGACGACGCTCGGTCGCTGGCGATTCTCGATCAACAGCGAGCGGGCATCGATATTCTGACCGACGGCGAAATGCGGCGGCGCGATTTCATCCAAAACTTCTATGGCTGCATGACGGGACTGCGCAAGCTGCCGCCGGCTCGCTTACTGGGCGCCGCCGGTTACGACCAAAGTCCCCGCTATGAGGTGATTGGAAAACTGGAGGCGCCCGGCGGGTTGGGCATCGTCGAGGAGGTGGCGTTTCTTAAACGGCATGGCGATCGGCGCTTCAAAGTCTGCGTCCCCGGGCCGGTTACGCTCTCGCTGCCGCTAACGCTCGCTGGCGGCTATGCCGATCGTCAGGCGCTGCTTGATGACATGATCCAAATCGTCAACGCGGAGATGAAGGCACTGGTGGCCGCGGGTGCTGACTATCTCCAAGTGGACGAGCCACGATTCGCCACCAGCCACGAGGAGGCGCGACGGCTGATCGACATCTTCAACCGCACGCGCGCCGGCGTAAGCGCCCGGATCGGCCTGCACTTTTGCTTCGGCAATTTCAAGGGCCGCTCCCGCGATCGGCGCGATTACCGATACATCCTGCCGAACCTTGCCGCTGCCCAGTGCGACCAGTTCAACTTCGAATTCGCGAACCGAGAGTTTTCCCAAATCGAGCTGCTCAAAGAAGCGCCAACGTCCGCCGATATCGGCGTCGGAGTGGTTGACGTCAAGAGTTATTTCATCGAGACCCCAGAGCAAGTGGCCGAGGCAATTCGCTTGGCGGCCAAGCACGTGTCGGCCGAGCGAATCGTGGTCACGCCCGATTGCGGCTTCAATCACTGCCCGCGACACATCGCCTTTGGCAAAATGCTCGCCTTGGTTCATGGCGCAGAAATTGTGCGCAAGGAGATTGCCGGATGACTTTGAGCACTCGACAGCGCGGCACTCTTCAATGGACCGGCGAGCACTGGGTTGCCATGCTGCGTCGTGAAGACACTGGCGACGACACGGCCATTGTCAGCCATTATTCCTTGCGGATCAGTCCCGCCGGCGAGGGCAATGTCGCGGTGATCCGCATCACCGGCGAGAACGGCCTGCACGCGGTCTGCACCGATCAGCCGCAATTGCTCGACTTCGCCCTACCGCGGTTCTTCAGCAAGGTCAGTTACTGGCGTCCCGACCTGCCGGCGCTGCGATGCCAGTTCACGCGCACCGGCGATGCCACGCGCGACCCAGGGTGGCGAATTGAAACCGAATCGAACCGCACGATTGAGGTTCGTTGGCGAATATCGCAACCGCCGGAGGTTATCAATACCCCTTGGCGAAACAACCAAGACGTGTTTTCGATCCTGTATTTTACGGATCGGGCGACAGTCCAACTCGACGGTGAACCGTTTTTGGGGCAGCCCTATCTGCGGGACATTTGGCGTGACACGCTGGGTGGCGACCGCAGCTCATGCGTCGTCGCACTGGCCGAGTCGTTTTTTGATGTTTGCGAGCCTGTGAAATAAACCGACGCACGATGACAACATTGACGATTGACGACGAAACGATTCGCCACCTCGCATCGACCCAGTGGATCGCAGGGCGGGCCATTGCGGCACGCGGCGATGAGTGGATCCGCCTTCTCGACCCGGCCAGCGGTAAGTTGCTCGCCGACGTGCCGCGCGGCTGCCCCGACGACGCCGAGTACGCGATTGCCGCCGCCAGGCGTGCTCAAGGCGACTGGGCTCGTCGCGCAGTGGCCCAGCGCGGCGCGATGCTGCGCCAAGCCGCCCACCGGCTGCGTGAAATTCAAGAGCCGGTCGTCGAACTGCTCGTGCGCAACAACGGTAAAACACTGGCTGAAGCCCGCGCCGAGGTCGCCATGTGCCCGCCGCTGATCGAGAGCCTTGTGGAGCTTGGCCACCAACTCGGCGGCCGATGCGTTCAAACATCTGTGGATGAATTGCTCTTTCAGTACCGCAATCCACGGGGAGTTGCCGTCTGCCTGAGCACCTGGAACGCCCCGGTTGTGGCGGCCATCGAAATGGCCGCGGCGTGCTTGATCGTGGGCAATACCTGCGTGCTCAAGACCTCCGAGCGCGCCCCGCTGGCGCCGCGTTTGGCGTTCGAACGATGCTTCGATCATCTTCCGGAAGGCGTGCTGAGCGTGTTGTGCGGCGACGGGCCGAATATGGGATCGCCGCTGGTCAGCCATTCCGAGACGGACGTGGTCTGCTTCATCGGCAGCGTTGGCGTGGGGCGAAGAATTGCTGAATCGGCGGGTCGTCGGGTCCGCAAGGCCATCTTGGAATTAGGTGGCAAAGATGCCTTCATCATTGATGAGACCGTCGATCCGCGTGTCGCCGCCCGTTTTGTCGCCCCGACGTGCTTTGCGCTGAGCGGGCAGATTTGCAGCTCCACGGAGCGAATCTATGTGATGCGGCAGGTTTACGAGCCGTTCGTTGAAGAAATGGCCGCCGTTACAAGCGGCCTTCGCGTTGGACCTGGACTCGACCCCACTTCTCAGATGGGCCCGCTCATCGATGAGTCGATCTTGACGAATGTGGAAAATCATGTCTCGGCAGCCACAGCAGCCGGCGCACGCACCTTAGTCGGTGGACGCCGACTCGATCGACCCGGTTGCTTTTATGCGCCCACTGTGCTTACCGGCGTCGATGATGGCATGCTGGTGATGCAGGAAGAGACCTTTGGTCCGATCGCCCCAATCTTGGCAGTCGACACATTCGACGAAGCCATTGCCCGGGCCAACGGCACGTCGTTCGGCCTGTGCGCCAACGTCTGCACGCAAACCGGGCCGCGGGCCATCCAAGCCATTCACGAGCTAGAAGCGGGCGTCGTCCGCATCAACGCTGGCCGCGGCGGCATCATGCACTGTTCGCAAGAACCGACCAAAAACAGTGGCATCGGCAGCGGCCACGGCATCGAATTCCTCGAAGAGCTGACCTACCGCAAATCGGTTCGCTGGCGCGGCAAACTGGCCGAAAGCTAGACCAGAACTATATAACCCACTCATGCCGGACGAGACATTCCATCGGTTCGATCGACAGCTTACTGAGCAATGGCGACAGACGCCCGACCGCAGGCGCTTGTTAGTCGCCCACGTGACAGACACACATGTTCAAAGCGTAACTGAACCTCACACTCCATTCACCGCCGACTTTCCATCGCCCACCTGGGGACAGGATAGACTCGCCGAAGTGATTCGTGAAATTCAATCGCTGGCCAATAGTCCCGACCTGTTGTTGCTTGGCGGAGACATGACGCAAACCGGCAGCGCAGCGGAGTGGGCGATCGTATTCGACACGATCCGACCCTTGCAAATTCCGGTGCTCGTCACTCTGGGAAATCATGAGCATCGCAACCACGTTCCAGACAGTACTGCGTTTGCCACGAGCGTCGAATTCTTGTCCACCCTAGGCTTTGCGAATTGCCCGGTTGATGGCTATTGGGCGTTCTCGCGGATAGTCGATTCATATCGCTTCGTAGTCGTCGACAGCATGCATTGCGGCGATCTGGGCAATAAGCAGCATGAGTTTCTTCGTGCGCAACTTGGTAAAGGAGAGCCGACGGTTGTGCTCGTTCATCGTCCCCTCGTACGGACAGGACATACGGTGGACGAGCTTCGGCTAATTGATCCGACGTTCGAGGAAATGCTCGAATCGGCTGACAACGTCATTGCGGTCGTATGTGGGCATGCCCATCGCCACGTCACCGTGAGACATGGTGGCCGACTCCATTTTGTCACCAGTGCGGTCAATTTCGGCAACGATCAGCCGACCGGTTACCGCCTATTTTGTCTTTCCGATGGCCGTGTTGCCTGGAGCGTCAACCGCATCATTGCCGGGCCGTCGTGGCATTGCTATCGAGGTCCAGTCGTACAACAGCAAGGGGCCGCAAAATGGGAGTGTGTATGATGACAACACAGCGCATCCCGATTTTAGTGTACCACCACGTCTATCCCGACGCCGATGCATTGGCTGCGGGCCCAGCCGCTGGCATCATCGGCGTAACCGAGTTCGACCGGCAAATGCAGTTCATCCGACAGCAGAACTGGACAGTCGTAACTAACTCCGCCGTTATCGACTGGCTGCAAGGAAAAACCGAGTTGCCGCCCCGTGCTTGCGTCCTGCACTTCGACAACGGTTGGCTCGACACCCACTCGACCGTTTTGCCGCGGCTGCGCGACCTGGGAATGACCGCGACATGCTTTCCGATCACCAGCGGTGTGGAGGCCGCATCCGGTGGTGAATCGATTTGTGTTCGTACGCTTACGGAAGGAAGTGTCGAGAAGCCGTTTATGACGTGGCAGCAATTACGAGAGCTTATCGATGCAGGTTGGGAGATCGGCGCGCATACGCATACCCATTGCAAGGTCGCCGACCACCACGATCGCGAAGGCGACGAAGGCATCCTACGCGAAGTCGAACAGTCGCATCGACTTTTTCAAACGAAACTCGGTTTTGTGCCAGAGCACTTTGCCTATCCAAGCGGCTCGCGAAATGCTCGCACGGACGAGTTGCTGCGGGATCATTATAGCTCGTTGCGATTATGGCGATGGGATTGGCCCATTCGCTGGCACTTCACCGACCGTACGACATCCGTGTTCGGCGTTGAGTGTCAAAATATCGATACCCGCGTCACATTCGATCAATTTCAGAGAATCTTCCACGAGGCTGAGGAAGTCAACTAATTCAACTCAGACGCTAATTGACATGCCTTGGTTTCGAAAAGGTCGAGGAAGGTGATGTCGCCATCGAAGACGGGCACTCGTTGCGCGGACTGAGCTTCATCACGCGGGCTTGTAACGATCTTCCGAGGGACTCATCAGCGTTGGACTCGGCCTTGTAGAAGAGACTGAGCCGCTTCAAAGGACGGTCCGTTTTCTTGGACGGTGTGACTCATGTCGTTCCTTGGGCCGAATAGCCATGCTTGGACCGAATCTCTCGGTCACGTCTATTGCCAGCGCGCGTCGGTCACATCGACCGACGTAGCAATTCGCAAGTCGGCAACCTGCGGCGGCGTTCACGACCTACGCAGCAATGAGCAAAGTGCACAGTGCGTTCGGAGCGACACACGAGGAACACACTGATGGTATGGGCATCGATTCTGGGGAAGTCAGCTGTTTTCACGGAAAAATGACTTCACGGCCGCTTCAAATGCGATAAGCAGGGAACGACGAATGCTGCTTGGCAGAGAATCCCAAAGCGATATTAGTCGAACCAAATCTGCGGTTTGCTGACAATCAACGTCAGACAGTGTCCGGCGTTGACAAAGCGCCCGCTGCCAATCCGCTGCCAACGTGTTTTCGGGATTCGTAAGGTATTGGCCTGCACCGCTTTCGGTAATGAACTCACGTGGGTTCGATTCCCATCACCTGGCCGCGTTTTCACTTTCGTTTTTTCACAAGCCGAAGATCGGCCCTGCCCGTGCGAAGTACGGTTCTGACCCACTCGATCACGGTGCGATTCTCGGGCGACACGGGCTTCATATAGACATCGGCCATGTCCGAACTGGCCGAGTGGCCGAGCCAGCGCTTCATGGCGCCAATTGAGCAACCGTCTCGTGAGCCGAACTCAGTTGCTCCGAGATGGCGAAGCGAGTAGAAGCCACCCATGCCTTGACACACTGGGCCAAGCCGCTTCACAAGTGCAGACCACCACAGTTGCACGGAATCAGCCCGCTCATGGACGATCGGCATCCCCTTCGTTCGGAGCCAGCCTGTATCACAGAAATCTCCGCAGCCTGATTGTCGTGTTCAACTACACCCAGGACGACACCATCGCCGATCTGCAACTCGACCTGGCCGCGCTCGGGATCGATCCCAACACGGCGATCGCCACCGATGCGTTCACGCGATTCCAGTGGATTAAGGCGGCGGGAACGATTCGGGTGCCGGTGAAGAAGAAGAACTTCCGACTCGTCTGGGTCGAGTCAGCCAAATCCGCGGGCGTCGAGCCTGGCGCGGTGGTTGCGGAATTTCCGCAGGAGGCTGCCGAGACGCAACTCGCCGGATATCGGCCCGAGCGGCCGGAAAAGTTGACCTCCGATGCGGCCATCGTCGGCGATCTTTGGAACGAACCGTGGACCGGCCCATTGCCGCCCGGCCAGCCGGGCCCCCTGTGCACCGAACTCGCCCAAACCTTCACGCTCACTACCGCGGCGGTGTTGCAGCGCATCGAGGTGCGCCTGACCGACTCGCCGGGGCAGCGGGACTTTCGCGAACCGATCCGCATCCGCATCGTGAAAGTGGCGGCCGACGGCCTGCCGTCGAACGAAACCGTTGTATCGGAGTTGGAGTTCGCAACTCCCTGGGTTATTCCGGAGCAGGCGCGCTTCGCGCATTTCCATCTCAAGCGCGCGCATGCACTGCAGAGAGGACGTTATGCGATCATTCTCTCCAGAAAAACCGATCATCCCGACGAGCATTTTCACGCCCGCTGTCCGTCGTTCCCGGCCAGCGTGTATGAGGGAGGCAATGTCGCCGTGAGACTTCTCGCCGCCGATGGAAGTGAAGCAAGGCCCTGGCAGAAGGAAGACAAGGTTCTGACCTTTGCCCTGCACGGGATCGCGCGGTGATCAGCGCTCTCCCACAACAGCGAAATGCAAAGGGTGTAACTCGCACGCCGCAATTGAGAGGTTGTTGTGCGGCAACAGTTTACGGCAATGCTAGCGACGGGTGATGGCATGAAAAAACGGGCTTCTTCGTGGAGAACAAGTGTGTGTACTTGATAGCACGTGCTGCACCACAAAGGAGTGTCACATCCCAGGCAGCCGTCGCACAAACCACCCAGCTCAACGCACGACCCGACCGCAAACATATACGTCGCCACCAACCGTGGTCACCTGTGGGTCGACAAGTCGCATGGCCTCAGACATGCGTTTGATTCCGACGCCCGCCACCGGCGACGGGGCCTGCTCGCCTCCCGCAATCTTGGGCGCGATGAACACGTGCACCTCGTCGATGGCCCGCAGGTCGAACAGCGAGCCGAGCAACTTGGCGCCGCCCTCCACCAGCACGTTGGTCAAGAGCCGACGGCCGAGCTCGGCAAAGAGTGAATTCAGCCTGGATGCGGAATCGAAGCCATCCACGACCAGCACCTCGCAACCCGCCCTTCGGAGACGCTCTTGGTCCACGTCCGGTGCCGTGCCAGCAACCGCGATCAGCAGCGGAACGTCTCGGGCTGTACGAACCAACTGGCTGTCGGAACTCAGCGATGCGTGGGTATCGACGATCACGCGCGTCGCCACGCGCGGCCCTGCCGGCCGTGCCGTAAGCAGCGGATCGTCAGCCAAAGCCGTCCCGCGCCCGACGATAATCGCATCCACACGGCCGCGTAACGCATGGACGATGGCCCGCGAGGCGTGGCTCGAAATCCATTGGCTGTCGCCGCATTGCGTGGCCAGCTTGCCGTCAAGCGTCATGGCCCATTTCGCGATGATCCACGGCTGGCCGGTTTCGATCAGCTTCAAGTACGGCGCGTTCAATTCGCGCGATTGTGCTTCCAGCAATCCAACCGCGACCTCAATTCCGGCCGCCTGCAATTCAGCCAGTCCAACACCGGCTGCGCGCGAAAAAGGATCGCGCATGGCAGCGATCACGCGCTTCACGCCGGCATGAATGATGGCCTTCGTGCAGGGTGGCGTTTTGCCGTGATGGCAGCAGGGTTCCAGCGTGACCACCATCGTCGCCCCGCAAGCCCGTCTGCCGGCTACTTTCAGTGCCTCAACTTCTGCATGCGCCGCGCCAAACTGCGCATGAAAACCTTCGCCGACGATTTGCCCCTGGTCATCGACGATCACGCAGCCGACCATGGGGTTTGGCTCGACCAGCCCGCGGCCGCGCTCCGCCAGCTCCAGCGCGCGCGTCATTTGAGCGGTGGAAAAATCGAAGTCGGAAGTGGAAAGGTGCATGGTGTAGCCGTCACGCTCCGCGTGACGAGCGCCAGTCTAGCCATCACGCTCCGCGTAATGACTTCACTACTCGGGCGTCCAAATCACGGACTTCTTGCCGGCCGTGGCCGCTGGCTCTGCGCCGGGCGTCCAGATCTTGCCGCTGTCGGCGACGGGCGCGGCCGCGGCCGCGACGCCGGGCATATTCAAACCTGATCCGCCGCCACGGGCCGACGGTCCCAGGGCGGGCGTTCCATCGGGATGAACAATCCCTGCCTCGACCAGCACCTGGAACAGCAGATTGGCGATGCCAGGCTCGCGGATGTGTTCGCTGCGGACGTGCTGCAGCAGCCGATCCGCTGCGACGACATCGCCCATCGAAAGCCGCAGCGTCATTTCCGTGATGTCCCAGGGCGCCGAAGTTTGCCCGGCCAACTCCGCGGCATCGCGTGCCTTGTTGATGTACTCGATCGCCTGCTGTGGATTGCGTTCAATCTGGGCCAGTTGACCATAGACTTCCTGCCTGGGAATCTCCTTCTCCAGGCTCGGCCGCTCGAGCACTTCCTCGCCGAAAATCTTGATGGCGGCGTCGTGGCGGTAATGCGTGGCCCGTGCGAAGACTCTCGCCAACTGCTCGTCGGACAACTTCGACGCCTCCAGCCGGTGAAACCGGGCCAACGGAATCTGCATGACGTCGACTCCGATCGGGTCGATCTTCTGCGCGGCTGGCAGGCCGATCTTTGTTCGCAAGTCGTTGAAATCAAACGCTTCCGCATCGTTCATGCTGGCGAGTTCAAGAATCAGGATTGCCGCCAGAACGGGCACGCGCATTGCCGGATCGCGGGCGGCATCCTGGGGTGCGGCGCCCTCAAGCACTTTAAATTTCATGGCCGGCCACTGCTCCAAGAGCACGGTGCGGCGCTCGGCGCTGATCAAGGTCGCACGCTGCTCGGCAGGCGTGTCGTCAGGCAACCGCCAATTCGAGGAGAGTGCATGACGAACAGCGGGCATCCGCGCGGTGACGACTTCCACCCCAGCAGGCCCAATCGCGCCCTCAAGGGCTTCCGTCAGCACGCGCTCGGATGCGGGACGTTCGTCGGTCCGATACGTGACCAGTTCCAGCCGGGCTTCGCGATCGGTTTCACGACCGAACACCAACGCCTGGCCGACGACGCGCGGGATCTGCTCGCGCGTGATGCCCCTGCCACTGGCGGGGGGTATGCGATCGAGGATCGCAATCGCGGCCTTGGGAGGTGGCTGACCTTCGGTTGCCAGGCGAGCCAGGTCCATCGGCATGCGAATCATGCGCGGGTCGGCCGAGAGCCGAGCGATCGCCCGGTCGAAGTCAGTCATCGGGTACGTGATGTTGAGCACGTCCACAAAGTCTGGGGCGTCAACGTCGATCAACTGAGCAAGCGCCTCGGATTCAACCATCTCGTCCAGGGGGGGCGCGGCCGATGAACCGAGCGGTTGCCGCGCGAACTTACGGAGTGCCTCAATCCCGCCCTGGCTGTCGGCCAGCCAAAGCCGCAAGCTGGCGATATTGCGCCAGATCGGCGGCCAATCACCGGCGCTCCTGGCCAGATCGTGTAACTTCTGCGCGGCGTCCAGCCACATGGCACGGCCCGCGAATTCCATCGCCGCATCGAAACTTTTTTTCCAAAGAGCGCCCTCGGGCGCCGGCAAAAGCGGTTGCGATTCCTTCATCAACAGCGGCAATTGCGGCGAACCGTCCAGGTTCACAATCAGCGAAGTTGCCCGTTCGTCTTTGTGGCCGCTTAAGTCCAAGGCCAGCATCAAATGGCCGCGTGCCGCGATGTACTGTCCGTCGGCCAGCAGTCGCTCGGCGACCACCGCAATCGCATCGTAGACCTGGGGCATCATCGAATCGCCCGAAGCCGCGATCGCCTGCTGCAGGATCGTTGTCGCCGCTCGGCCCCCTTGCCTGGCCGCCTTGAGTGTTGCCTCCTCGGCTAGCGCCACCGGGTTGCCGGGATATTTTTCCTTAAAGCGAGCCAACGTCGCCTCGGCCTTTCCTTCGTCAGCAAGCTGCGCCTCCAGCATGGCCTTCATCGACAGCAAACAGGCACGGTCCGGGTATTTCGTGTCCAGGCGATCGATCTGCTCCAGGCAAGCCAGACGCTGGTCTGCTTCCAGCTTGCGCTGGATATCATCCAACTCGCCCAGCAAGTCGGGGCAACAGAACTTCACCTTCTTGCCAGTGCCACCAGGGCAGGGTGTGTAGGGATCAATAGCCATGAGAAGTCAGGAGTCGGAAGTCAGGGGGCATTTCGGCTGCGGGTACTTGCGGGGTGGCCTGCCACGTGCAGGGCGCGGTCAGGAGTCCCTTCAGAAGCGTGTATCGTACCAGACGAATTACGCGCGCAGTAGGGCCGAAAAGACCATGAACTGCAACCCTGCAGCCGAAATTCAGGCTGCGGAAGGATTCCGGTGGGAGCGTAAACAACGGTTCAAGAGTCCGACCGTTAACGCTTCCACATCAAGCGCACCGCGCGCCTCACTTGTAACACCGGTCCCGCGCGCGGGCCCAAGGTTGTCCCGCGGAACCTACCTTGCCGCGCGTTTTTCCGCGATCAGTTTTAGCAGCGCCTTTTGCGGGTCGGCGAATTTCTTGATGCCTTCGGACATCAGCGTGGCTTCGAGGTGCTCGATGCTTACCAGGCGGTCGATCTCGTCGAGCACTGCTTGCGGTGGCAGCTTGTCGACCTGGCGCGTGAAGCTGATGCCGCTTTTGGCAACGGCATCGTTGGTGGCGGGCGGATTGGTTTCGATATCGCTGCCTGCGAAGGCTTCGACATATTTCCAGGGCTTGTCCGTCGGCTTCTTGGTACCCGTGCTGGCGAAGATCAATTCCTGCACCAGCGGTAATTGCTTGTCGCTCCACCAGGCGCGGTTCTCGGCCCAGATTCGCTTTGCACCGACAATGCCCACCTGGCCTTGGGCTGCGGGCGAGAGCTGCGGCAGATGTTGCTCGGTGTAAACGTCGACGCGCGAGACAAAGATGCTGTACACGCTCTTGAACTTTTCGAGCTGGCCGAATTTTTTCCGGCCACGCCAAATGGCTTCGCGAGCCGCGCGATACTGGCGGGGCGAAAAGACAAGCGTGACGTTTATCGTGATGCCGGCTGCGGCGATCCCTTCCAGCGCATCGAGTCCGGCGGGCGTTGCCGGCACCTTGATCATCCGGTTCTGATGTCCTGCCGACCATTTCCTGCCGAGCGCGATGTACCTCGCCACGCGCTCGGCATGGGGCGGGCCGAGCTGCGGATCTTCCAACAGCGGATCGAGCTCAAAGCTCACGTAACCGTCGTTGCCCTGGGTTTCCTGCCACACGGGCAGAAACACCTCTTGGGCTTGCCGCACCAGCAAGTCGGTTAGCTGCCAGGCGATGCCTTCATCATCGAGACCATCGCGGATCAGGCGCTTTAGATCGGCGTCGAACCGGCCTGTGCGAATCAGATCGGCGATGATGATCGGGTTTGACGTGGCCCCCGTCGCGCCCCAAGCGCGGTTTTCCTTCACCAGCGTGGGATCGATCGAGTCGAGCCAGAGTTTCGTTCCGCAGGCGATCAGCGATTTAAGTGATTCGGACATTGGTGGGCAGGGGGACAGAGAAGTAAACGCGACGATGGCCGGTGCCGGCGGCGGGTGAAGTCAATCTCCTGCGCCGGCCGCAGGCAGTGTTACTGGTTTGCCAACTCCCCGCCTTTTAGCAATCACGTCGCCGTAACGCAAGCGGGGGTGGCTGCGGGCGGCTGCTAGCAGCACCTTTAACGGTTGTGGAGTCCGGGCGAAATGCAGCAACTTTTTGGATTCTTGTGGTTTTAACGATTATTCCTGTAATGCGGCCGCGCCTCTTACCGATTAGGGATGGGACATTCATGCACCCTGTGAATGCGCGATCGGATTGTCCAGATGCAACGCACTTGGAAGCAGCTTGTTACGGAGACCTTTGGGGTGGCCATCTTGCGCTTAGGAATTACTGTCTTGATTGCGCTTGTGACATTTGTGATCGCCGCTCAGGCCATCGCTCAGACTTGGACCCCCGAGGTCTCTGATGTGGACGGTCCGCGGACCACACCTATCGAGCGAGGGCTTCGGCTGGCAAGCTCCAAGGCTTCGGTGGAGGATGGCGATTCGCCGGCGGCGATGCAGGATCCGATGGTGTTGCCATCGGC
>SXHT01000292.1 GCA_005773095.1 Planctomycetaceae bacterium | reverse complement strand
CGCCGTACGGACTCAACTGCCGCCGACCTGATTTTCGGAGGCGCTGGTACTGACGTTGCGCTGAGCGAAATCGGTCGCCTTGACGCTGGTGACACTGTGGCCAGCGGTCATGCCAACGATTCCGACATGTTGCTTGGAGACAATGGCAACATCTACCGCCTAGTCAGCGAGGCCGTCGGCGGCACGACAACGGCATTGGAATACGCTTATGACCAAACCTCAGTCGCCGAGAACCGCGGTAGTGTCCGGATTGTCGTGCGCGCCGCGGACTTGCTGAACTACACGCCCGGCGGTTTGGATTATGTTCCGACCGCAGTGGACATTGGCGCGCCGGACGAGATTCACGGCGAATCGGGTGATGACTTTATTTACGGCATGGTTGGGAACGACGTGTTATTTGGTGAAGGCCAGAGCGATGTGATCATTGGCGGTTACGGCAACGACTGGATCTCGGGTGGCGCTGGCGACGATGCCGTGCTCGGCGACGACGGGCGGATCTTCATAAGTCGCAACGGCACGGCAGAGCCGCTTTATGGTCAACCGGCAATTCCCGCGGGCGGTCTCGACACCACGATTTCGAACCCGGGCAAGGTGCAGACTGCAGTGATCAATCTAAGTGGCGTCATTAAGTACGCAGTCGATCTGACGCCGTTCAACGTGGATGCGAATACAGCGCTTCAGAATCCGCTCTTCCGCCCCACGTGGGCCGACGACGTCATTTTCGGCGGGCTCGGAAACGACGCGCTCCACGGCGGATCTGGGGACGACGCGATCTCCGGGGCCGAGGCACTGCCAGAATCGTATGTTCAGGCTTACACCGGCAGCGTGCTGACAGGAGTTACTCGCAGTGACTACTTCCATCCTTACAATCCAGGCGACGTGCTTCGCTTCAACACGACGGCGACGCCGTTGCATTTTGATCCAGCCCGACGCGCCGACGAGTTTGCACTCTACGATGAGTACAACCCGATGCGAAAGGTGCTGCTTGGGTCGAACGGACAACTTGCCGCTGGCACGCTGGAGTACTTCCTGAACTTCTCGCGCAGTGAGGGTGTCAATGAAGTCTCGGCCACCTACGGCACGAAACAGAGCGACGGCAAGGACGCGCTTTTCGGCGATCTCGGCAACGATTGGTTGGTGGGCGGCACTGGGCAGGATCAAGTGTTTGGAGGCTGGGGCAACGACCTCATGAATCTGGACGACGATTTAAGCACGAACGTCGGCGCCAATGACCAACCGGATACCCACCCGAGCTACGAGGATCGTGCCTTCGGCGGTGCTGGACGCGACATTCTGATTGCCAACACCGGTGGCGATCGGTTGATTGATTGGGCCGGCGAGTTTAATACTTATTTGGTGCCTTTTGCCCCGTTCGGCTTGGGCACGGTCAGTCGCCAATTACAGCCCGGGCTAGCGGAGTTCCTCTACGCTCTGTCGGCGAGCCTTGGCGCAGATCCGACCCGGACTGCGGATACCGGCGGAGTCGCGGCGCGGAACGGGGAACCGAACGGCGAGTTAGGCCTCGTGCGTCAGCAGGACCCTGCCTGGCAGGATCAGACCGGTGGTCCGATTGATCCGCAAGCGGGGAACGTTTCGGGCGGACAACGCGATGTGTTGCGAGGCGCTGACTTCAACAATGGGAAACTGCAGGGATTTGCTGTAGACACTGGCACATGGTCGGCTTCGGGCGGCGTTCTCCAGGTGGAGGCGGCGTCACTAGGTGCCGACGCGGCAGCAGTCTACGTCCTTCCCGACTACCTGCCAGTCTATTACGAAGTGCAGGCTGCCATCAGCGTGATCAAGCCGACCGCGGGCTGGAAGGCGAACGCCTACATCATCTTTGATTACGAAAGCCCGACCGCGTTCAAGTTCGCTGGTGTGGACGTCTCGATCAACAAGCTGGTGATGGGCCACCGTGATACGACCGGCTGGACCGTCGATCAGCAGACCCCGTTTCAGTCGAAGTCTGACACGTTTTACAACATGCTGCTCCAAGTGAATGGGCTGACGGCCACACTGGTCGTCGACAACCAGGCGGTGTTCAGCCAGACATATTCGTTGCGTGTCGTCGATGGTTCCAATTACGGCCTGAACTACGGATTCGTGGGCTTCGGCTCTGACAATTCACGCGGTGCCTACGATAATGTCGTCGTGCAAGTCTTGCCGCCGGAAGTTACCCATGACCGGATCGAGGATTTCGACGACGGTGTCGCTGAGCAATTCACTGGCTTGCAGAATGGGACGTTCATCATCGGCGCCGACCGCTACGCTGGTTCACCGGTGGCGGTAGGTGGCAACGCCGTCGACCTGATCGACCTCGGCCTTGGTCGAGGGCTGCATACTGGGTCGCACCTTCAACTTGGAGCGACCGTCAGCACCAGCACTGTCGGTGGTATTGTTTTCGATAGCTACGCGGCCAACGACTTCAAATTTGCCGCCGTCGATATCCCCAACCAGAAAGTGCTTATCGGCCACGTCGACGCGCGTCGCGGCTGGGTTATCGACACATCGATGAACCATGCGTTGGTTGCTGGCGTCGATTATGCTCTCGACGCCATCCTTCAGGGTTCAACCATCAGCATCTCGGTCAACGGCGCTTTGGTCACGAGCACGAGCTTCAACGCGGCAGTCGTGGACGGCGGCTTTGGCGTGATGACCCAGGGCGGTGCCAGCTCGTTCGACAACTTCCGCACTCGAACCAACGATGACGCTTACACGAGCGCGCCGCCATGGGTGAGCGTCGCCAACACTTCTGTCACTGAGGGCTCGGCCGGCACGACCGCCGTGTCGGTGACACTCTCATTGTCATCCCCTTCCGCCACCGCGACTACGGTGGATTGGACGACAGCCGCCGGCTCCGCCGTCAGTGGCTCCGACTTCGTGGCGGCCTCCGGACGGGTTACGTTTGCCGCGGGCAACCAGTTGGCCACCGTCACCGTCTCGATCGTCGGTGACATGACCTCTGAAATGGACGAGACCTTTAAGCTGCTACTCTCCAACCCCATCGGCATCCGGTTCGGTGATAACGCAGCAGTCGTGACCATCCTGAACGATGATATCAACGTGCCGGCGGTGACGGTAGGGGCGACCGATGCCTCCGACGCTGAGCAGGCGAACGATCCGATCGTGTTCACCGTGAATCGTACCGGTGTTTCATCCACGAGTATTACCGTAAATCTGGCGTGGAGTGGGACTGCAACCATGACGACTGACTATACCGTCACCGCATCGGGTGGGACGCTGGCGGCCAACAAGCTTTCCTTAACGCTGGCTGCGGGTGCCACGAGCGCGACTCTCACAGTGACTCCGGTGAACGACGTCATCGCCGAGGGCTCCGAGGGTGTCACACTAACGCTGGCTGCGGGGACGGGTTACAGGGTCGGCGCACCGGCTACGGCGACTGGCACGATCACCGACAACGACGTGGCCACGCTCGCCATCGCTGACGCGTCGATCACTGAGGGTAACACGGGCACGAAAACCGTTGCCGTCACGGTGACACTCTCAACGCCGTCGGCCTCGAACGTCACGGTATCGTTCGCCACCGTTGCGGGAACTGCAACGGCCGGGACCGATTACGTGAACGCCTCCGGCATCCTGACCTTCACCCCAGGGGTGACCACGCGCACGATTAACGTCACCATTAACGGCGACAGGGTCAAAGAACCCAACGAAACATTCCAGGTCGTCCTCTCCGGGGCTTCAGTGGGCATCACGCGAGGTGCGGCCACGGTCACGATCCTCAACGATGAAGCTGCCTTGACTGCGGCTGCGGCACCTTCGGTCCCTGTCGATGAGGCGCCGCTGACCCTCCGGACCGCCGCACCGCTGATCACGAGTGCCAAAGATCTCTGGCGGGAGGCTGGAGCCGATGCGGCGGAATTTAGGCGGGTGGTTTTCAAGGTCGCCGATCTTCCCGGGGAAATGCTCGCGCTGACGTCCGGGTCGATCGTTTATCTCGACGTGAACGCCGCAGGGTATGGTTGGTTCGTGGATCTGACACCTGGCGATAATTCTGAGTTTGTTAGCCAAACCGAGGACGCTTCGCGGTTAGTTGCCACCATGGCGGCGGCGGCGGGGCGGATGGACCTCCTTACAGTCATCCGGCATGAACTGGGTCATGTGCTGGGGCTCGATCACGGTGATGCATCCGCAGGAGCCCTCATGGACCAGACCTTGGAAGCGGGGACCCGGCTTCGTTGGAATGACGATTTGTAAGAGGTTTGGTGAATCTGCCGAATCCGTCTGAATGGCATATGATGGCTTGGCTGGGACTTCTAATTGCCGCACGGTAGAGGCATGGATCCCGCCGGATCATCGGGAAAGTTCACCACCACTCACTGGAGCCAGGTGGCGGCAGCGGGCCGGGCTGAGCCTTCAGTGGCGCTCGACGCCCTGGAGCAACTCGCGAGAACCTACCAATATCCGATCTACGCCGAAATCCGCCGCCAGGGTCATCCGGACGAAACCGCGCGAGATCTAACGCAGAGTTTCTTCGTGCGCCTGCTTTCTGGTAATTTCTTCGCGCGGGCGAGTGCGACGCGGGGCCGTTTCCGCAACTACCTGCTCACTGCTTTGAACCATTTTCTGGCGGACGATTGGAGGCATCGCACTCGTGAGAGCCGGGGTGGCGGGCAAACACCGTTGTCGCT
Source organism: Planctomycetaceae bacterium (assembly GCA_005773095.1). Lineage (GTDB taxonomy): Bacteria > Planctomycetota > Planctomycetia > Pirellulales > PALSA-1355 > SXHT01. Next base: position 5,777 of record SXHT01000292.1, on the reverse strand, counting down.
GGACGATGACACACTTGAAGATCGCTACCGGTTGGAGCCTATCGTATCGCGAACCCCCGCGGAAATTTACGAGCGCCGATTCGCTCTGACTTTACTCGAAGAGGTGCTGCGTCGGTTGGAAAAGGAGTTTGTTTCGTTCGGCAGTGCTGATCTGTTCGCTCGCCTGCAAATCTTCCTCATCGGGGAGGGTGAATCATCGCCCGGCTACGCAACGCTGGCGGCGGAACTTGGCTTGACCCCAGGTGCAGTCAAGGCGGCCGTGTACCGCTTGCGCCGTCGCTATCGCGAGCTGCTGCGCGAGGAAATCAGCCGGATCGTAGGCACGCCGGAAGAGGTCGAGGACGAACTTCAGTACATCTTTCGCCTGCTCACTTCGTGATCGAGATGTCTTGGCTTTGGGCGTAATTCCGGGCTGATATAGCTTTGGGGAAGATTTCTAAAATTCTCGCGTCACCTTGCTGAACCGGTGTCGCAGTAATCTCGTGACGCAGGTATGTCCTCATCCATGAACCAGAGTACCCTTTGTCCGAAGTGCGGTATGGCACTCGATGCAACCGCGCCTCGTGGTCTTTGTCCACGCTGCCTCGTTCTGACGGGCATCGAGAGTGTGTCGGCCACCGCGTCTGGGCCGGTTTCAACTGAACTGTTACCAGGACAGGCGAACAAAGCGGAACCGCAGCTCGGCAGCTACGATCTGCTGGAGGAGATCGGCCACGGAGGCATGGGCGTGGTCCATAGAGCCCGGCATCGCACGCTGCACCGAACGGTCGCCTTGAAACGCTTGCTCCTCGGGAGGTGGACTCATCCTCGTTTCGTCGAACGCTTCCGTGCCGAGGCCCGCGCGGCGGCGGCGCTCCGGCACCCAGCCATCGTCGCAATCCATGAGGTCGGCGAGGATGATGGCCAGCCGTGGTTCGCGATGGATTATGTGCCGGGGCCGAATCTGGCGGAGGTACTCCGCGATCGTCCGCTGCCAGCGCGCGAGGCGGCAACCATCGTGCGTCAAATTGCCGAAGGACTCCAGCACGCGCACTCCCACGGTATCCTTCATCGCGACCTCAAGCCCGCCAACATCCTGCTTGATGCCGAAGGCCGCCCTCGCGTCGCCGATTTCGGCCTGGCCAAAGACGTGTCTGCCGATTTGGAACTGACCCAGTCCGGTCATGTGCTCGGTTCCCCGCACTACATGCCACCCGAACAGGTCTCAGGCCGGCACAAGCTCGGCGTGGGGGCGGACGTGTACTCCCTCGGCGCGATCCTTTACCACGCGCTCACTGGGCGCCCACCCTTTCAGGCGGAAACCCTGGAACGGACACTTTTGCAGGTCCTGGAAACTGATCCTGCAAGGCCCCAACTGGTGAATCCCTCAGTCCCGCGAGATTTGGAAACTGTCTGTCTCAAGTGCCTGGAGAAAGAACCGGCCAAACGTTACGCCACCGCTCAAGAACTAGCCGACGAACTCGAACGTTTTCTGAAGGATGAACCGATCCTGGTCCGGCCGGTGACGCGCATCGAGTGCGTCTGGCGCTGGGGCCGCCGCAAGCCCGCGCTCGCCGGAGCGCTTGCGGCGGCGGCGCTCTTTCTCGTCGTCGGCCTCGCGGGAGTGCTCTGGCAGTGGCGCTCGGCGCAGCGCATCGCTGCCGTGGCGCGACTCGCCGCGACTCAAGCCGAAGCCAGTGCCCTCGACGCTCGCCGCGCGCAATACGCTTCGGATATGAACCTCGCACATCGGGCCGTGCAAGAAGGCGACTTCTTCCGTGCCCGGCAACTACTCGAACGTCATCGCCCCCTGCTTGGAGCTCCGCCCTTAGCTGGCCTCCCTTCCGACCACCTGAGCGGGGGACTCCAAACGTCCACAAATTCCATTTCCGCTCACCTATTTCCTTCTCCTCTGGCACGGATTTCGTCTCCCAGTCCTCAACTCTCAACTGACCTCCGAGGCTGGGAATGGCGATATCTCTGGCGCGAGTCACAGGGCGACCCGCATCGTGTCCTGGCGCAACTGGATCGACCTGTCACTTCGTTGGGGGTGCTGCCCGATGGCCAGACCGCTTTCGCGTCCAGCTTCGATAAGACAGTCCGCTTCTGGAATCTCGATTCTGGCCGAGAGACGGGCGTCCTGCCGCATCCTGAAAAGGTGCTCTTCTCCGCGTGTTCACCCGAGGGCCGATGGATGGTGACTGGAACCACCTCGGTTAACTCCAACAATGATCCAGTTCGGCTTTGGGATCTGACCACAAAAGCAGAAGTCACGATCCTAACGAGCAATCTCTGGCTGCGACAAACGATGGTTTTCTCGCCTGACGGCCAATGGCTTGCGCTGGATGGGCAAAGCAGTGGCATTCACCTCTGGAGTTTGTCTTCCAGGCAGCCTTTGACGAATCTTGCTTCAAGTCGTGGCACCCTTGGGCCGGTCGGAATCGCGTTTTCGCCCGACAATCGTTTGCTCGCCTATGGCGAGCACAATTCCGGGGACATCGTTTTGTGGGATACTGTGGCGCGAACTGCCGTTGGACGTCTGACGGGCCACGCGCTGGAAGTTTACTACATGGTTTTCTCGCTCGATGGCCGAACTTTATTTACCGCAGGGCGGGATCGCTTGATCAAAGCTTGGGATGTCCTGAAGCAGCGCGAGCGGTTTAGTTTTTCCGGGCACCGGCGCACCATTTCAGGGCTGGCGCTCTCGGCGGACGGACACACCCTCGCTACCGCAAGCTGGGATCAGCAAGTCCGCTTGATTGACGCAAATTTCGGCCTGCTCACGGCGGAGCTGCGCGGCCATCGCAAACCCGTAACCTCGGTTGCTTTCACACCGGATGGCCGTCGCCTCATTTCCGGAGGCGAGGATGGGGCGGTGCGAATGTGGGAAGTTCCTCCAGCCCTCCGGGAGCTGGATGCCCAGTCAATTCCCCCCGGCGTGAGTTGGGCGTGGAACACGTACGGTCCTGCCCTCGCCTTGGCGTCCGATGGATCAGCGCTCGCGTTAGTTTTCACCAACCGCACGTTTAGTCTGAGGCCTACTGATTCGTTCGAGGGTGGCGGGAGCTACTCGCTTCCCTTCACCAATACCACTGCAATCGAAGTCGCTCCCGGCGGCCAGGCCTGCGCCTTTGGTAGTGAAGATGGCCGCGTGGCGCTGTGGGACGCCAACAACCGTCAATTCCACACTTTCGCTCACCCCGAAACGAATGAACTAAACCGGTTGGCGTATTCCGCTGACGGGAAACTTCTCGCGATGTCGAGCGATAGATTTTTGCGGGTTTGGAACGTGTCCGAGCAACGGGAACTTCACGTCTTTCCAAAAAACGGCTCCGCTGGCGTCATGTCCTTGGCTTTCTCTGGAACTGGCCGTCATCTCCTCGCGGGATTCTTCAACGGCACGGTGAGAGTTTGGAACCTTGCGGAAAAAGGCCCAGAGCGAATCCTAGAGGGACATGAATGGCAAGTTCGCGGCCTGTTGATGTTGCCGGATGAACGGACATTGATCAGCACGGCTACCGAAATCAAAGTTTGGGACGTCTCGACGGGACTTGAACGACTTCAACTGACACCGCGAGTGACGGGATTTTTTGCGCCTGTGTTGAGCCCGGATCACCGTCGGTTGGCCGTGGGGGCGGTGGACGGTCTCATCACCCTCTGGGACGTCGCGTCCTGGGACGAAGTCGCCACCCTGAGCGGCCAGCCACAGGACTGCCGGCACCTCGCCTTTTCAAAGGACGGCTCCACTCTCATCTCCGCCGGACCTCATCAGTTGCGGCTGTTTCATGCAGCTCCATCCGATTAGATGACAAAAATTCTCCAGTCATAATGGGAGACAAACCATGAAATCAGCGATGCATCCATCCACAACAACATCGACGGCTCGGTCACGCCACTCCGCACAGATTCGAGGCGTTTGCCGCTCAGCCTTTACTCTAATTGAACTACTTGTCGTTATCGCCATCATCGCGATATTGGCTGGGATGCTCTTGCCTGCGCTCGGCAAGGCTAAACAGAAGGCGCTGACCGCGCGCTGCTTGTCCAATCTAAGACAGATCGGGGTGGGGCTGACTCTCTACAGCGATGACCACGGAGAAAAATTCCCGTATGGAACAAGCGTCACGACCAAAGGCAATCCCCAGTTTCCTTTTGTCGAGTTCTGGGCCGGAATTCAGCCTTATGTTTCCACGAATGGCCGATTCTTCGTCTGCCCGGCGGACAAGGGGCCGTTCAACCGCTGGGCGACGCAGTTCATGGGAGTTCCCACGAATCGAATGATCATCGACCACTCCTATGTCTTTGCCCGAGGACTGTTGGTTGAAGTCGCGCGAGATGAAACCTGGAAGTTCCGGCAGCGATTTGTCTCCGAGGTCGCGTTCCCGTCGTAGAAGCTCACCCTTGCATGCACTGCCCTCAGCAAGAAGGGAGACGTTGCTCCAGATTTTCTCATTCCAACAGGTCACGGTCCAAACTCCCCGGACAACCCGAATGGCGGATTACCCAGTGTATTTGTGGATAGCCACTCCGCATACGTCCGGAACTCGCAGCGAGATCGTACCCACCCTGCGGGAGGCTGGGCATTCATCTGGTCTCCACCTGACTGGCGGGATGTCCGATGAGTGTCAGGTTTCAGGCAGTTGACAGTGATCAATCCCGACATCGCGAAATTCCCGCATCGATTCTACCGTGCGGTGAGCAGATAGCCGTGAACCGGCTCAGCATGCGAAGAACAAACCACTGACCTTGGGCGATCCGCAATCCCAGGACTTGATTTTTCCCGGGCTGGGCCATAGAATTTCGGAGTGGATCACGATCGCTCCCAGCCGGCTCTCTTCGCCACAACGCACTGGAGCGTCGTTCTCGAGGCTGGCCAGTCCGGCTCGATGGGAGCGCAAGATGCGTTGGAGGTTTTTTGCCAGCGTGAAACCGCACAGAAGCGAGGCGGTGGCCATCGACCCCTCTCACTGGAATCTCTTTCCGCGGAAGAACGCTACGCGGCCGAGCCTGTTTCAGATGAGACGGCCTCCGCCCGATATGATCGAGCTTTGGCGGAAACCATTGTCGGCGAAACCTGGCGCCGCTTGGCGGCTGAACAAACGGCCTCACCTGCGCGGTTTGCGGCCTTGCGCCCGCTCGTGCTGCAGCCTGTTGACGCCGCGACCTGTCGCTCGGCCGCGCAACAACTCGGTCTGAGTGAAGGTGCCGTCAAAGTGGCCGTGCATCGATTGCGGCAACGATTTGCGGAAATTCTTCGCGCTACCGTTTCCGAAGTCACCAGCGATCCTGGAACGGTGGATCAGGAGATAGATTATTTGATCCGCATCCTCGGGGCTTGATGCCTTGAGGCCTCGCGCGAGAGTTGATTCACATTTCGTGTAACTGTGTCTTCTCTTTTCACTATAGACGTGTGGAAACGATGCCATCAGATAGAATCCATGAGTCGAACGACCGCTCCGCGACTTGTCCGGACTTTGGTCGCGCTTATAACCCGGTGAGCACGGAAGCGAATTGTCCGGTCTGCTTCCTGCGGATGGCCTGGCAGCCCGCGGCGGAATCGGACACAGGCGGACCTTCCGGTGCGCGCGTCTTGGGCGACTTCGAGTTACTCCAGGAGATAGGGCGGGGTGGCGCGGGCATGGTCTTTAAGGCCCGGCAGCGGAACGGTGTTACCACCCCAATGGGTTTCAAGGAGTCCGCATTGGGGTGTAGTAAATCTTGAACAGTTCGTGGCGACCTTCGGCTGAAGAGCGGGACAGGGATCTGCGCGCATGTTTCGGACCTGTTGGTGAGGAGCCTAT
>SXHT01000291.1 GCA_005773095.1 Planctomycetaceae bacterium | reverse complement strand
GCGCGGGAGCTGGTCGCAAACGATCCCGAATTGGCCGAACCAACTGCCTTGGCCATCGGTGCCGGGAACGACCTGTTCGTGGCAAGCAGATCAACAGGACGCGTCCACCGATACGACCTGGTAACGGGCGCTCCCATCGGCGTGAATGGCGTGTTCATCGAGCCAACCGATCCGAACCTGGGAGGTGCTGCCGGCCTGGCCTACGATGGTGCAAACAACCGCCTGTATGTCAGCAAGTTTGGATCGCCGCTGGCGCTGAGTCTGATTCAGACCTACGACGCCACCAGCGGCGCGCATCTTCCGGCCGAAGATATCGTGGCGGGTCGACCGGGCTGGCGGACGGGGCTCGCAATCGACACCGGCGGCAACCTGTACGTGAATAGCTTTAGCAACGAAGGATTCACGGGCGGCGGCGAGAGTGGCGCGGTGCTGCGATTCGCTGCTGGCAATTTTGCCGCGGCGCCGACCGAACTGCTGGCCGGGGATGGCATCCCGTTGAATAGTATCGATTCGGCGGGCCAAGGAATTTATATTGATGGTTTGAATGGTCTGGCGCTCGGCGACGGCGGAGACGTGTATGCCGCCAGCCTGTTTGGGCAGGAGGTGCTCAAATTGAACGGCAACAATCCACCCCCGGTCTCCGTGATCGGCTCAAGCCCGTTCGACTTCCCCGTGCTCGGAGATCTTCCGCCCTATCTCGTTTATCCATCCGGCGTGTTGATCGATGGCGACGGCAACCTGCTGGTGAGTACATTGGGCAACGATCGTGTCGCCGGAGCCGGTGACCCCATCTATGGTACGAATCGAATCTTCGGCAACATTCAGAAGTTCGCGCCTGATGGCGTCTTCCTGGGAATTGTGCCGACTCCCTTGGACGCGTTAAATCTTTCCCCCGCGATTAATAGTTTCCAGCCCACGAGCATGCTGATCTCGCCGGTTCCCGAACCTTCGACGCTTGCCCTGATCGGATGGGCCGCGGGGGCGTGCGCAGGCCGGCGGTTCCGTAAACATCGATCGATTTATCGAAGCTGACGCGTTGTCTGCCGACAAGTTTCTTATTGACACAATGGCCTGATCATGCATCGCCGACCCCGACATGGTTTCACGCTGGTCGAATTGCTGGTGGTGGTTGCCATCATCGGAGTTCTCGTGGCGCTGTTGCTGCCAGCGGTGCAGGCGGCCCGCGAGGCGGCGCGGCGCACCCAGTGCGTGAACAACCTCAAACAATTGGGCATGGCGCTGGCCAATTTCGAAAGCGCCAAAAGTACGTTTCCGAGCGGGGCCGATTCCAAACCTTATCCGCCGGCTGGGGCCGGTTTTCCGCAAACTTTCTTTCGTTGGTCGGCGTTCGCCCATCTTACGCCGTATCTGGAGCAGACCGCCGCCCGGGACCAACTCGATCTTGACCTGCCGCTCTACGCGGCCAACGGAACCGTGTTCCCGCAAAACCAATTTGGGGTTGCACTTCAACTGCCCGAGTTTCTCTGTCCTAGCGATCGACGTGAGCCAGTCAGTCAGAACTTTGGACCCACCAATTACGCCGCCTGCGCCGGTACAGGCAAGAGCGCGGGTACTCCGCACGATACCGACGGGACCTTCTTTATCAACTCACGCATGCGAATTCGCGAGGTCACGGATGGAACGAGCAAGACCGTCGCAATGTCCGAGGGCACGTTGGGTCTTGATCCCATGAGCGGAACTCCTCGCTCTCAGATCGATCCGCAGCAGGTGTATGTATACGCGATCGCCGCACCCCTTACCGCGACCATGTGCAATTCGTCCAGCGCTTGGAATTTTCAAGACCCGAGCGGCTTTTCCTGGGCCAACGGTGAATATCGCTGCAGCTTATACAATCACTATGCCCAACCGAATTCAGCAGAGATCGACTGCATCTCCAACATTCTGTTTGGAAACAGCGCTGTCTTGTATTCGGCATATGGCTGGCGAACCGCGCGCAGCAGGCATCCGGGGGGTGTCAATGCCTTGCTCGTCGACAGTTCGGTGCATTGGATCGCCGACGAAATCCGGCTCGATGTCTGGAAGGCACTTTCCACCCGCGCTGGTGATGAGCTGTCGAAATGGGAGTAATTGCCAGCCCCATGAAACTTGTTCTCTGCTATCCGGTCGAAGCGAAACATATCGCCCAAATCCAAGCGGTCGGGCCCGAGTTGGAGATCGTCGATGCTGGTCAAGAGCGGGTCGCTCACGAGCTGCATCACTGCGATCTGTTCTGCGGACATCCCAAGGTTCCGATCGATTGGGATCGCCTGGTCGACGGGGCACGCCTCAAGTGGATACAATCCTCGGCCGCCGGATTGGACCACTGTCTCGTGGCATCGGTGATTCAGTCGGAGATAATCGTCACCAGCGCTTCCGGCGTGCTTGCAGATCAGGTGGCTGAGCACACGCTCGCCCTGCTATTGGGGCTGCTGCGCGGGCTGCCGGTTTTCTTTCGCGCCCAGCAAAAACGGGAGTTCATCCGCCGGCCCACGCGCGATCTGCATTTTAACACCGTGGGCATCGTCGGCATGGGGGGAAACGGCCGGCGGCTGGTCGAAGTCCTTGCGCCCTGGAAGCTGCGCATCCTCGCGACCGACTATTTCCCGTTCGACAAACCGCCCCAGGTCGAACAGCTTTGGCCCGCCGATCGATTAATCGATCTTGCCCGCCACTCGGACATTCTGATTCTCGCCGCCCCGCTGACTCCAGCCACTTGCGGCATGATCGATCGCCAGGTGCTGGGCGCAATGAAGCCTGGCTCGGTGCTGATCAACGTCGCCCGCGGCGGCCTCGTGGTTGAAGTCGATCTGGTCAATGCGCTGTCCTCGGGCCACTTGTGGGGCGCGGCTGTGGATGTGACAGCGACGGAACCATTGCAGCCCGATAGTCCGTTGTGGGAACTGCCGAACGTGATCATCACGCCGCACGTGGGGGGCCAGTTCGCGCGGCGCATCGATCAAATGACGGACTTCTTCTGCGAGAATCTGGCTCGCTACCTTGCGGGCGAACCGCTCAAGAATCTCGTCGACAAGCGATTGGGATTCCCGGTACGCCAACCATAAAGCCGCGACCTTTGGTCGCGGCTTTATGGCTCGAAGGCATTATGGCACCAACCGCGCTCGCGCTAAACGATCGGCGGCGTCTCGAATCCGAAGACGAAGCGATGCCCAAACCGATTGCCACCCAGGTTATGCAGGGTATCGGTACCCTCGCCCCCCAGGAAGAAGGCCCATTGAGCCGCGTTGCCACGGAGATCGAGCTTATCGTCGCCGTCGCCGAGTACCACGCCCAGCACGCGGAAGGCGGAATCCACGATTTTCACATGGTCGCCTCCGGCTCCGGTCGTAATGACCGCGGTGCCGGCCCGTACATGATCGAGCTCGACCAAGTCAGAGCTGTCGCCGCCCCCTCCGTCAAGCACGAGCGGACCGCCCGACCAGATGTGATGCAGGTGCAAGGCATCTTCACCTTCGCTGCCTTTGACGTGGAAACCGTTCATGGCCCGAACGACATCGCCAAAGAATTCGTCGCGGCCCGTGCCAAGGTCGATATTAATGCCCTGCGCGACGAGACTCGCATCACGAGTCTCCGGCGGTCGGGTTAATTCAGCCGCGGTTGGCGTCGGATTCTCATCGTTCGTTGGCATGGGATGTCCAAGACGCACCACGTCTTCTCCTTCTCCCGCTTCGACACGGAGTTCGCCGGCGATTGCGGCATGGTCAATCTGTATCCGATCGTTTCCAGCGCCGGTTCCGATACTGAGTGGGCCACCGATGCGAACGGCGCCGGGCGCCCCATTGACGCTGAGCGCGTCTATTTCCGGGGCTGGGTCCGGACGCATGCCGATCGAGACGCCGTCGTTGCCTTCGCCCATGCGAACAAAGACGCCGCCGCGGAAGCCGACATCCGCCATGACCAGCCGGTCGTCGCCGTTACCGAGTCCAATGCGGGCGCCCCCCGTGACTCCCGTTACGATCACTTCACTGGTCGGGGAGGCACTTTCGACCGGGGTCGGAGATTGCATGACGTTGGTTCCGTCGAAACCGCGGACAATATACGCCCCCGGTTCGGGGCCGGCCGTGATGGCAATTTGATTTCCCAAATCATCGCCTTGCACGACGAGGTTTCCCCCAACAACGCTGACCAGCACGTCGCCGGCCAGAAGCTGCTTTGATTCCAGCGCTTCAATGCGCGCAAAGCGACCAACAATTCTTCTCATGGACATGGTTCTGTTCCTCCAAAGAAATGAGCAAGCCCCTTGCAATTCAGACCCGAAGGCCCGCCGCCACGGCGATCGCCTGACCCGTACGCTGTGGCAAACTGTCTCATTGAACCCGGGTATCCTTCCAGGGTTTCGCACGGGGCCCATGACTTTTTTGCGAAATTCAGGTCGGAGTTTCAATCCCCCCGTGTCAGGAAGTCGGCGGCAGGGGTACCCGACGGGTTGAAAATCCGTCGTGCTTGCCAGCTGCGCCATCGTTCTGGTCGACGGGGGACCGTGTTGCCTTGGCAGATGATTTCCGTCACGATGTGCCCATGCGCCGGATCGTCCGTCGCGCCCCTCACTTTCTGCAGTGAACTTCGCGGGCCAAAGGACTTCGCGAATAGCGTCAACCTAATCCCCCGAATGAACCCCGCATCCCAGGCCCCGCTTGCTCCCGATCCTGTTCCCACGGTTGCAGCCGAAGAACATCGGCTGCACAAGCCCCTGGGAACCCTGCAGATCTGGGCGCTGGGCGTAGGTGCCGTGATCACCGGCGAATATTTCGGCTGGAACGGCGGACTGGGAGTTGCCGGACCCATCGGCATGCTCATCGCCACGCTGTTCGTCTGCGTGTTGTACCTGCTGTGGGTGATGGCGCTGTTGGAACTGTCTGTCGCGATGCCGTTTGCCGGCGGACCGTTGGCGTATGGGCGCCGGGCCGTGGGGCCTTGGCTGGGATTCGTCATGGGCTGGTCGATGTTTCTGGAGTGCCTGTTCGCCACGATCGGCACGGCGATCGCCACGGGGGGCTATCTTTATTTCATCTTGAATCTTTTCGTCTCGGGGCTTCCGGCCGAGTTGACGACGACCGTGTGTGGGCTGTTTACCGTGGGGGTCTTCACGGCCCTGCAATGCTGGGGCGTGAAACAGCAGGCTAAGATCATGGAGTGGATGACGTACGGCGCGATCGTGGGACTAGTCTGGTTCTGGATCGCCGCCTGGCCCGGCGTGCGAATCGAACGGATCTTTACCACTCCCACGCTTCCCAATGGCTGGCTGGGAGTTGTGCAGGCGATCCCATTCGCGATCTGGTGGCTGGTAATCATCGAATCTGTGGCGCTGGCTGCCGAGGAAGCGCACGAGCCACACCATACGCTTCCGCGGGGTTTGCTAATGGCCCAGCTCACATTGATCGTGCTGGTCGTGTTGACATGGTTCTTCGCGTCGTCCGCGGGACTCGATTGGAAGGAGACCGGCAAAGAGACGAATTTGTTTCCGCTGGCCAGCGTCTACCAGGAGGTCTGGCCCGACGCCGCGCATCGCCCGCATGTGTTGGGTTTTTGCGTGATCGCTCTGTGCGGGATGATTGCCAGTTACAACGGGATGCTTTTTGCCGTCAGTCGGCAGAGTTATTCATTGGGACGCGCGGGGTACCTGCCGGCGTTTCTGGGCCAATTGCACAAAACGCGACGGACGCCTGCCGTGTCGATCATTCTCTGGAGCGTGGTGGTTTCCGGGTTTGTGGTGTGGAATTACTTCAATGCCAGTGCCGTGACGGTCGCCGTGCTGACCTGCAACCTGGCCGCCCTGGTGTGGTACGTTCTGGCAATGGTCTGCCTGATCATGCTGCGTCGCAAAGAACCGAAAATGCACCGTCCGTACAAGGTGCCGCTCTATCCGCTGATTCCGGCGGCGGTAATTGCGATGAGCCTGCTGGCCGCCGTGATCTATGGCTGGATGCAGCAGCCGGTCGTGTTGTGGTTGACGCTGGCGATGTACGGTTTGGGACTGGCATGGTACTTCGGTTGGGCCCGAACCCGTCTGATACACGAGGCTCCCGAAGAAGCGACGGCGCGCGCTGCGCAGCAGCCGCTCGATCCTGGCGCGCCGGTCCGCCTGGCGGCGCGGCGCCGTCAATAAGAGACTGCCGTGCCGGCAAGAGAAACGGCACCCGGCATCACGAGCGGACCGCGAAATGGGCGGCCTGGGCGGCAATCTTGACCTGCACCAACTCGCTCCATTTTGCCAGCAGTTGAGAATACACTTCGCCCGGTTTGCCATTGCCCACCGGTTGGCCGTCGAATTGCGTGACTGGCAGGATGCAGGGGGACGTGCTGCATAAGAGCACTTCGTCGGCGGAGGCAAAATCCGCGGGGCGAAGATTTCGTTCGGTGACGGTGATCGGAAGTGTCGTTGCGAGTTCGGTCAGCACGGCCAGGCTGATACCCGGCAGAATCCTGGAGCGCGGTGGCGTCACCAGTCCCTCGCTTCGCCGATACACAAGCACGTTGGCCGACGTGGCCTCGGTGGCCAGTCCGTCTTCGTCGAGCAGCAGTGCTCGCGCGCCGGGAAATCGGGCCGCTGCCTGGCGATCGGCAAGGTAGTAATGCACGCGGCTGCGGCATTTCAGCTCCGCCGGCCAGGAGCGCGTCGAGACCTGTTCCACCTCGGTTGTGGCAAGCGATTCACCATCTCGATACTTATTGGCCCATTGGTGAAAGGGGAGCAATCGGGTATGCAGGCAGACGGTTGGAGCCAAGGTGGTGATAGGGAGAGGGGGAGACAGGGGGGCGGGAGCGAACGAAGACAAACCAGGGGTGACGAAGATCGTCAGTCCCAGGTCGTCCCCTTCCGCAAGCAGTTTGTGATTGTGTGAGACGATTTCATCGGCGATCCGGGCGAAATCGGCATGCGAATGACCCGGGTCAACCCCCACGATCGCCAGCGAGCGGTCAAGCCGATTGAGATGTTCGGACAGCCGAAACAGTTTGCCGCCGAACGTGCGGAGCTGTTCGGCCACCGTCACACCCAGCAAGAATCCCTGGTCATGCACCGAGACGACTGCCTGGGAGGCCGGCACGATACGGCGGTTGATGTACGCGATTGGCTCAGGCATTTTGAGAAGACTCCCCATGCGGTCGTAGTGAGGTGCAAGTCGTCAGCACAGCGTCCGTCAAGCGTGATTTTGTCGCTGCGCGGCCGTGGACCGCGGCAGGAAAATTCGAGGAAATCCCCCGGTCAATCGCGATTTTAACGCCTTCCTTGCGTAGCAGGTTCCTTCGCACTACACTTTGAATAATGGGATTTGCGGCCGCTTGCAGCCTCCACTGCTAAAGTGCCATCGCTCTTGGCAAGGGTTCAGCGAACCTCGCGAGCGATTTAACTTGAAATAAGCCAAGCCGCGAGCCCCGAGGTATCGCGGCTTTTTTATTGTAGCAGGCACGCCCCCTGCCGTGGCGAATCGCGAGGTGATTGCCATGGGTTTGGCGGCGCCAGTCACATGGCATGCCACGGCACATGGAGCGTGCCTGCTATGTTGCGGAGGAACCATGTGCTCGTCCGATGACTTGTTGCTTCCTGGCGCCGGCGGCTTTCCACCCAGGCGATTCACGCGGGCGAGGCTCGGCAGAAGCCTGGCGATGCGATCACCGATGCGATCTTCTGCGCTTCGACCTTTACCTTTGCGAACACGCAGTCGGTGATTGACTTCATCGAGCAGAAACTGCCGCGCGAGGAATACGGGCGTTACGGCAATCCGAGCGAAAAGGTTGTCGAGCGCAAACTGGCGGCACTCGACTGCGGGGAATCGGCCGTGATCTTCTCCACCGGCATGACCGCCATCGCGGTGCTGCTGATGAGCAAACTCAATTCGGGGGATGAAATCATTTTCTTCAATGAGTGTTATCGCCGCAGCCGCGAGTTTTGTGTGAAGCACCTTTCGCGGTTTGGCGTGGTCACGACGGAAGTCAAGACGGGCGACTATGCGGCAATGGAGGCCGCCATTACGCCACGCACCAGGCTCTTGGTCAGTGAATCGCCCACCAACCCTCAGCTCAGCGTGGTCGACATCCCACGCTTTGCCGCCCTTGGCCGCCAGCACGGAGTCGAGACCCTGATCGACGCCACGCTGGCCACGCCCTACAACGTACAGCCGCTCACCCTGGGCGTCGATTACGTGCTGCACTCGGTGACCAAGTACCTCGCGGGTCATAACGATCTTCTGGCGGGCGTAATTATCGGATCGCAAGAAAAACTCGAACCGCTGCGAAAGCTGCGTGGAATTATCGGCGGCATCAGCTCGCCACACAACACCTATCTGCTGGTTAGGGGCTTGAAAACCTTCGCGCTGCGGATGGAACGGCACAACCAGAACGGGCTTGAGATCGCCCGGTTCTTGGCGGGTCATCCGCGCATCGAAAAAGTGTACTATCCCGGTTTGGAAACGCACCCCTATCACGAGGTTGCCAATCGCACGATGCGCGGCTTTGGCGGTGTGGTCACATTTTTAGTGAAGGACGCCGACTGGCGACGCACGGCCGACGTGGTCGATGCCGTTCGCATTCCGCGCATCGCACCCAGTTTGGGCGGAGTGGAATCGCTGATTGAGCAACCGCTGGTGATGAGTTACTTTGAATGCACGCCCGACGAACGCCAGCAGTTTGGCATTCCTGACAATATGATTCGTCTGTCGTGCGGGATTGAAAATACGGAAGACCTGATCGAGGATCTGCGGCAAGCTCTGGAGAAAACCTGGTAACCTCATGCATTTCCGCACGCGCGCCATCCATGTTGGCAACCCGCGCGACCCGCAAACCGGCGCGGTCGTCGCGCCGATCCATCTGTCCGCGACGTTCGTGCAGCCTGGGGCGGGAGAATGGGGCGAGTTCGACTATTCGCGCAGCGGTAATCCCACGCGGAAAGCGCTCGAAACAACCATCGCCAATTTGGAATCGGGCTGTGGCGCGCTCGCCTTTGCGTCGGGCATGGCGGCGATCCATTGCGTGACGTCAATGCTGGAAACCGGCGACCACGTGATTGCCGGAGCCGACATTTACGGCGGCACCTTTCGTCTGTTGCATAAGGTGGTGAGCCGCGCGGGGATTCACGTCACTTGCGTGGATACCACCGACCTGGACGCCATCGATCGAGCGTTCACGCCCACGACGAATCTGCTCTGGCTCGAAACTCCCGGTAATCCGCTGCTGTCGATCACCGACATCGCCGCATGCGCGGAGATTGCCCACCAGCACGGCGCGCTGCTGGGTGTCGATAGCACTTTTGCCACTCCTGTGCTGACGCGACCCTTGGAGCTGGGCGCCGACATTGTCATGCACTCGGCAACCAAGTATCTGGGCGGTCACAGCGACGTGCTTGGAGGTGTGTTGATTGTCCGCGATAAGGCGTTATTCGATCGCCTCTATTTCACGCAGAACGCCACCGGCGCAGTCATGGCGCCGCTGGACGCCTACCTTTGCTCACGTGGCATTAAGACGCTCTTCGTGCGGGTCCGCGAGCAATGCCAGACCGCATTGAGAATCGCCGAGTGGTTGGCCGCAGACCCGCGGGTATCACGCGTGCTGTATCCTGGTTTGCCGCACCATCCGGGGCATGCGATCGCCAGGCGGCAGATGAACGCCGCGTTTGGCGCCATTGTCACCCTGGAAGTTCAAGGCGACTTTGCTGTTGCCAAGCAGGTCGCGGAAGCAACAAAGCTCTTTCAACTTGCCGTCAGCCTGGGCGCGGTTGAATCGCTCATCGAGCAGCCTGCCAGCATGTCGCACGCCAGCTACGACGCGGCATTTCGGGCGGCTCATGGCATTACCGACGGTCTGATCCGGATCTCAATCGGCCTGGAAGCGTTTGAAGATCTGCGCGACGATCTGAACCGCGCTCTGGGGCAATGATTCGTGCCAAGGGCGCGTGCGTCCGTCAGATTCCAGCGACCGATTGGAAGTCAGGGATTGTGGCCTTGACCGGCCAATTTCATGGCAGCCGTTTTGATCAGACAGACGACCGGAATCCCGACCGCAAGGCCCAGTTCGCGGGCTGAATCCATGGTGACCTCCGCCCACAGGAGGACTCCGACGTCGATGGCGACAAACATCCGATCCGCCAGCGATACCATCTCACGGACTCGGCCCGGCAGTTGATTGCGGATGCTTACACCGTCGACGTGCGCGCGGCTGAGTGTGACATCACTGGGAAGGAACTGCACGTAGACCGGTGCGCGAGCCGCTCCGACCTCCAAGGGCAGATACATCCGATGTTCACCAATCCGTCCTTCCCAGTGGCCTGCAATCTGGCTGATTTCGTCGACACGCAAGAGATTGAGCGGCCCAGGATGGGTTTGCATCTTGACGGTTACGGCCCGGTCGAGTGTGGTTGCGACCTGCCCGGCGTCGACCACTTTTCCCGCTTCGAGGACGACGACGCATTGGGCGAGCCGCCGCACATCGGCCTGATCGTGACTGACAAATATCGTTGGAATCCGCCACTGGGCCAGCGCACGTTCCAAGTAAACTAAAATGCGGTCCTTCAAGCTCTGCTCAAGTGCCGAAAGGGGTTCATCCATCAACAACAACGCCGGGCCGCGCAAAATCCCGCGCCCCAGGGCCACACGCTGTTGCTGGCCGCCGCTGAGTTGGCGCGGGTACCTGTCGAGTAACTCGCCAAGTTCCAGCAACTCCACAAGTTGGTCAAAGTCGATGCCACTTTTTTTCTGCCGGCGTTGGCCGAATCGCAGGTTGTCGGTGACGGTCAGGTGCGGAAATAGCCGATGCTCCTGGAATACGACACCCACCCCCCGACTTTCCGCCGGCAGAAAGTCGTTGCGGGCAATGTCCAGCAAGACAGTATCGCCGAGTACGACTCGTCCCGCTTGCGGCCTCAAAATACCGGCAATCATGCCAAGGCAAGTGGTTTTGCCGCCGCCCGACGGACCGAACAGCGCAGTCACCGCGCCGTCGGTCTCGAACTGTGCGTCCAGCTCAAATCCCGACGCAAAACGGTGGCGACAACGGAAATGCAGTTGGCTCATGAAGAATCAGGGCATCGACAGGTTGGATCGACCGCGCCGCTCAAGATATTCGCCGATCGCGATCGCGGCGGCAGCAATGACAATCGACGCCCCAACAAGCCGCCACGCCGGTTCCTCCACGCCAGGCGATTCGAGCAAATTATAAATTTCCAGCGGCACCGTTCGTGTCTCCCCCGGAATGTTCCCCGCGATCATCAACGTTGCACCGAATTCGCCGAACCCTCGGGCGAAAGCCAGCACGGCCCCCGCGATCACACCCGTTCGGGCCAACGGCAAGGTCACATGAAAAAAGGTGTCCCAAGGGCCAGCACCAAGCGTTCTGGCAGCTTGTTCCAGCCTTGGATCGACTGCCGAAATCGCTGAACGGATCGAGCGAACCATGAGTGGAAACGCCATCACGGCCGAGGCCAACGCGGCGCCCTTCCAATTAAACACAAACTGCCAACCCAACCATTGATCGAACCAGCGACCGATAAATCCCTGGCGGCCAAATGTCACCAACAGCACATAGCCCGTCACTACGGGCGGCATGACGAGCGGTAGATGGATCATCGTCTCGATGGCGGTCTTGCCTACAAACCGGCGACGTGCCAACAACCAGGCCACGCCGATTCCCAGCGGCAGGCTGACACCCACCGCCGTAACGGCCACCCACAGACTCAGACGCACCGCGGTGAATTCCTCGGCGGTGAAAATCCCAGTTCCCATACGTCATTCGATCCGCAAAAAACCGTGCTTCTTAAAGACATCCGCAGCTCTGTCCGAAACGAGATACTCGCCGAATGTGACGGCCGCCACGTTCTGCTTGCCCCGTTTTGTCAGCACCATGGGATAGATGATCTTGTCATACGTGCGTGGATCGAGCGCGCAAGCCGTGTCAATCTTGCGGGAAATCATCGCGTCGGTCGTGTAGACGATGCCCGCCTCGGCCTCCGCACGCTCAACGAAATTAAGGACCGCCATCACGTCCTGGCCTCGCACAATTTTTCCTTGCGTGGCGAGTTGCCGATAGAGCGTGTGAGCCTCGAGCGATTGTTGGGCATACTTGCCGGCCGGCACGTTTTCACCGGCCAGTGCCAAACGTTTCACCCGAACGGTCGCCAAATCGGACGGTTCGCGAACCTTCGCGGGATTCCCTTGGGGAACCACGATGACTAATCCGTTGCTCAACATGGGCCGCACGTCGTCAGCCAGCCCCTCGATCTTCAGCTGGTCTGCCCATTCCTGATTGGCCGACAGAAAGAGGTCCGCTGGAGCGCCGTTGATGATCTGATTGGCTAGCGCATTCGACGGCCCTGAACTGATGATGATCTTAATGCCGGTATTTTTTTCGAACGCTTGGGCAATCTCGGTGACCGCATGCTGGGTGCTGGCAGCAACCAGGATGGTCACCGATTCCGTCGTTTCGCTGGTTGCCAAGAGCAGCCTCGCTGAGATCATGGCCGCGACCAGAAACGGAGCACACAACAACATCCAATCCAGCAGTCGAAGTTTCATGTACTTCGCTTCGGCAAGAAGCCGCATAGTAAGACCGAGTGCACGCATAAGTAAAGTTCGGCCGAAAGCATCTATGGTAACATTCCCGGGCGCCGCCTGGGCGGTTAATGCGACACGGGAGGCATGTGGGAGCGAGGCACGGGGCGTGAGCAAACGATGACGCGCTGGTGAGCAAAGTGCTGGCAAGCAGCACGAATTATTAGAGTGTTCGTGCGTGACAGGAAAGAGAGTAGCCGAATGATGGAACGCCGAACAAGTCCCGGATTCTCAGGCGGCTCTTTGCTTCGGCTGTGCCTTATGCCGTCGGAGCCACGGCGCGATCGGCTTAGCCGGCGCGCGGGATGGCAAATGGTTGCTTGAACCGCTTCCTGTACCGGCACATCATGCCGAAGGCCCACATCGCCAGCACTGCGGTACCTGGCTCAGGGACCGTTGCCACGCGGAATCCGAAAATGCTGTCCTCGAGCGACGGATTGCTGACGCCCCGGTTCGAGGAATGCAAGGCGAGCGGGACGGTGTTGAACGAACCGCCCCGGAAGCCTCGCCTCTTGCCGTCGATCAAGGCTTCGTTCCACTCCCAGACGTTGCCACCTTGATTGGAAGTGCCATAGAAGCTCTGGCTCAAGAGCCCTGCGCTGCCGACGGTCGTAACGTTGCCGTCCTGGCCGTTCCAATCCGCACCTAAGGCGTAGTTGACGACGTTGGGCCCGGGATTGTCGATGTCGCCCACACTGTTGGCCGCGGCGATCGTGGGCGGGCTGTTGCTGGCCGTTGGATAGAACCAGAAATTGTCCGCATCGCCCCCCTGCGCGGCGGGCTGATGATAGGCCGCCTTGTACCACTCGTTCTCGCTGGTCAGGAACCACGTCGCGCCGCCGTTGCGGGTGATGCTCAGGCCATTGCTCGGCGTGGGCGTGAAGCCTTCCAGCGTGTACGCTCCGGTTTCGGTGTCGCCGGGCCCTTGGCCGTTGTTGAGCCAGTTGGCAAAGCGGATCGAATCGTACCAATTCACAAAATTCACGGGCTTGTCACCCATGTTGGTCTTCACGCCGTAGCTGAAATTGGGGCTTGAGCCGCTACGCGTGATACCGCCGCGGGCATTACTGCCCATGCCTGGGTGGTAGAGGCCCAACGGGTCGCTCTTGGCCTTGGCGTTGAGGAACTCGGCGTACTGAAAGTTGGTCACCTCGGTCGTGCCGATGCGGTAGGCGTAGGTGACGCCACCGTATAAGTTGCCGGCAAGCGGGTCGTTGCCATTGTTGACATCGCCGACGGGGACCGTGGGAATAATTATGATGGCCCATGCCGAGCAGGGCGCAGATAGAATGATGACTGAGGAAAGCAACATCGCAAGTATGCCGATGAATAGGTCGAGCGATACCGCGATGACCCGACGAGTGGATAGCAGACCGCTACGGTCATGGGTGGTTTTACAATTCATGGCAACCAGCCTTTCCTAGATGGACTGAGTCTGGGACCGATCCGGGCTCCTCAGGTCAAGGCACGAAATAAGCCACCGGGCTTGTCTACACATGTATAGAAATACAGGACATGTGTAGAAATAGAGGGTTTCCTTTGTCGTTAGCTCGTCGGCGTTTCCTTCGATTCAATGGGACGGATGATTGCCGCCTCCGCAGTATTTTCTTTCGCGTCCAACCAAATCATCCTGCAGACTGCGAGCAAAGTCAATCACCCCCCGAAAATCCCAAAATTCACGCATCCCGATCGGGGGCACGCCTGAGAACCGACGCTCAAATTTCGCTGCCAACGAGCGCCAAGGGCACCCACCCGGTTGTTAACTCAAATGCGGGTCCGATGCCGCCAAAACGAAGATCTACAAGACGCAGAGAACGGACTCAAGGAAGGTTTACCAACGGTGGAAAGCAGCGTAACCGTTCACGGGCCAGGAGAGGGGGACAGGCACATTCTCCCGGGAACCACGTTGGACAACCTCCTGACAGGACGATGCACCTCGCGCGAATTCGCCAGGAAAATGAGCCAGTCCCCGGCCCGTGAACGGTTACGAAAGCAGCCGCTCGGTTCGTCAGACGCGGGCGGGACCGTAGATGTTGATCGTGGGCGGCGAGGCCAGGTTTGGCGCGGGGGCGACATTCTGGCCGGCGATGACGGCCGCGTCGAGGCGTAGTCGGCGATCGCCGTCGGGAGTCGGCAGCGCATCTTGCACGGCGGCGAGAAATTGCTGCAGTTCGCCGCTGCGAGGTTCGATTGCCTGCCAGGCGTTCAAGACTTCGATCGCAGTCGTGTTGTCGTTGGTCGCCAGCAGCGTAATCGTTAGCCAGCGCAGACAAAGCACGTCTCGGCAGCCAGCCCGATAGGCAGTCTGCAAATAGGCCAGCGCGGGGGCCCAGTTCTGGCGCGACGCCAGGCATGCTCCGCGAATCGCGCTGCGCAGCGCTTCGCGGTGGGGAATTTCGGCGGGGAGCAGATCAAACTCGGCCAGTGCTTCTTTGCGGCGGTCGTGTTTCACGTGCAAATCAATCAAGTGCCGACGCAGCCGCATGGCCGATGGATTACGGGCGATGGCTTGCTCCAGTGCCCGACGCGCGCCTTCATCGTTATTGAGCAATTGCTGCGCGAGGCTCAGGCAGGTGGCGGCAATCTCACCAATGTCGGGTACGTGCCAGATCTCCGGATCGATCTGGCCGTGCTCAAAAGCGGTTTGATAGGCGCGGGCCGCCAACTCGATTCGCCCCTCGGCTTGCAAGTAGCCTCCCATCGCGCAAAGCAACTGGGAATCGAGCGGAAATCGTTCGATGGCCTCCAGGCAAACTGCCATTTGCTGTTGCCGCGCGTTCGCATCACCGTCAAGCGCCGTGAGCAATCCGTAATACGCTTCGCGCTGTGCGGAGCAGCCGCGGTCGCTGGTTTGTAATGCCTTGCGAAAGCATGCCGCCGCGCCGGCGGGATCACCGACCACGGTCATCGCTTCGCCTAGCGCGACGAGTAATTCCGGTGTTTGCCCGACCTCAGCGGTCGCCTTGTCAAGCAGGTGCAGATCTCGTACGGCCTTTTTCCATTTTATTTGGGGATCGTTGTCGTGCTCGGTGCGAAGAATCCGCCACGGCAGACCGTCAACAACCAATCCCGATTGGGTTAGCGACGGTTTGAGCGTTTCGCGCACACGGCCCACAAAGCGAATGTCTTTGCGATTGGGCACCAGGCGAATTCGCGCCACCTGCTCGCCCGAGATGTTGTTGGGCGCTGAAGGCACGACCACGACCAACATATAAGCGTGATGATGGTTGGCTTGCGAGTCGATGAAGGACCGCAGCGATTGTGCCTCGTCTCGCGCAATGCGTTCGCCTGCGTCCAGCCAGAGGATCCAGTCGCCTGTGGCCGCTTCCCATGCGGCGTTGCGGGCCTCGGCAAAGCTGTTGTTCCAAGAGCGCTCGATTAGCGTGACGCCGTATCGGCGAGCGATCTCGCGCGAGCCGTCGGTCGAGCCGGTGTCGCAAACGATGACCTGGTCGGCAATCTGCCAGGCGCTGTCGAGCGTTTCGGGTAGCAACGGTTCGGCGTCGCGAACGATGAGAGCCACCGTCAGACGAGGCCGATCCGACGAGTGAGGGGCGGACATCGAAACACCTTCCTTGGTGAAATACCGGACAGCGGCGTCCTGCCGCGACCATGCAATTGGTTGGCCACCCCTTGAGCCGCTAGAGCTTGGAGCGGCGGAAGTGTACCTGAAATGGCCCCGATCACCAAGGCTGATTTCCGATCACCATCCACCCAGTGAATCCCATGGTTTGACACTTCTTATTGGTTCATTTCTGCTCAAACTGCCGCAAAGGTTGCCAGCGGCAGCGAAGAATTGCGTTGGGCCGTCGAGCATAACGTGGTCTTTCAAGACTTTCAAGCAGCCTGATGCTGTCCTATAATCCGCGTTTCCCACAACTCGAAACCGCTATTCTCAATTGAGCCAGGCATGAAAATCCACGAGTTTCAGGGCAAAGAAATCTTGCGTAAAGCGGGCGTCCCCGTACCACGCGGTGTGGTCGCTCGCACTCCTGAGGAAGCGTCAGCCGCATTTCGGCAGTTGGCGGGTTCGCTGGCCGTCGTCAAAGCGCAGATTCATGCCGGTGGCCGCGGCAAGGGCACGATCCAAGACATTCCCCGCCAACGCGGAGTGCAAATTGTCAAATCGGCGATGGAAGCTGAAGCCGTCGCCAAGAATCTCCTGGGGCACAAGTTGGTCACGATTCAAACCGGACCCGAAGGACGAACCATTCACCAGGTACTGGTGGAAGAGGCCTGCGATATTGCACGCGAGCTCTACCTGGGCATTGTCGTCGATCGTGGCTCGGGTGGGCCGGTGCTGATGGTATCGGTCGAGGGTGGCGTGAATATCGAGGAAGTCGCCGCCAGGTCGCCCGAACTCATCTTCAAGGAAAAGTTCGATCCCGACAGGGGCCTGTACAGTTTTCAAGTGCGCAAGCTCGCTCAGAAGCTTGGCCTTGCCGGCAACAGCGTGCGCTCGGCTGAGACGTTTATGAAAGCGCTCACGCGCGCTTTTGTGCAGTACGACTGCAGCCTCGCCGAGATTAACCCGCTTGTGGTCACGGGAAAAGGTGAGCTGCTGGCACTTGATGCCAAGATGACCTTCGACGAGAACGCGCTGTTTCGCCACCTGGACATCGCGGAGTTGCGAGACCTGGCCGAGGAAGAACCCGCGGAAGTGCGTGCCCAACAAGCCGGCCTGTCGTCTGTCCAGCTCGAGGGCAGCATTGGTTGTCTTGTGAATGGCGCCGGATTGGCGATGAGCACGCTCGACCTGGTGCAACTGCACGGCGGCCAGCCGGCGAACTTTTTGGATGTGGGTGGCGGCGCGAACGTCGACCAGGTGACTGAAGCTTTTCGGATACTGCTCGATGACAAGAACGTGAAGGCCGTGCTGGTTAATATTTTTGGCGGCATCATGCGTTGCACGACGATTGCCTGT